>JBBIUD010000245.1:0-3115 GCA_037440485.1 Chlorobiota bacterium | reverse complement strand
CTATTTCATTCGACAGAAGCAGACACACCCAGCCCTGAGCCTGCTGACAAGACTGAAACACCAATCGAGACCGTTCGCACCACACCTTCCCGCGGTTTGCTGGAATACTTTGGCTCTCCGCAGAGCGATAGTCTGCTCAGACTCGAAGCTGTTGCCATTGACACCGTGTGGATGAGCCTGACGATGGATGGCCGTCGAAGCGAACAAATCATGCTGTATCCCGGAGATCGTCGGCAGTGGTCTGCCAGCGCAACGATTGTGATTTCCTTGGGCAACGCAGGTGGAGTAGAACTTTACCGTAACGGTCAACGATTGGCGCCGCTGGGAAAGCGTGGCGAAGCTGTGCGCTATGTACGGATCACACCGACCGACGTCATTCCCAGTACCAGCAGTTGGTCTCGGCGACGCGACTCTCTTCTGGAAACGTTACAACACCAACCACCACCAGCGGTACAACCATCACAGCGCACAACATCGACCAGTGTGACAGCTCCCGCAGCACCGAAACAACACTCATCTCAACCATCCCGAAGCCCTACCACCGATCGGCGACGGCAGGAACTCTTGCGCCGCGCTATGCAATCACGCGAGATTACACCTGTCCCGCCGAAAGCACTGCTTCCAGCATCATCCACTAAGCCATCGTCTCCGTAGCATCGCCGGCTACAGCGAGGAGCGAACAACATCATGAACACGAAGGACGCCAATGCAAATCCCATTGTTGTCCACAACGGGCAGTACTCCAATTTGCCGCTGGCGCCGTTCCATTGTTGCCAATGCCTCCCCAAGTAAAGCATCTGGTGTGATGGTGATTGGATTGCACGTCATGACATCGGCAACACTGACCGAGCGGATATCCTCGTACCGTTCCAGTGTGCGTCGAACGTCTCCATCGGTCAAAATCCCAACCAATACCCCGCGCTGATCGGTAACGCAGACGCAGCCGAGTCCTTTCCGACTGATTTCGATGATTGCATCACGAAAAGTTGCCGATGGTTGAACACGCGGGATCGCCTCGCCGGTTGCCATTACATCACGAACACGAAGGGTGAGATTTCGTCCCAATTGCCCCATCGGATGCGAATGCGCATAATCGGAGATCGAAAATTTCTTTACTTGCATCAACACCAGAGCGAGGGCATCACCAAGCGCTAATGCAGCGGTCGTGCTTGCACTTGGGACCGTATCCCATGGGCACGCTTCCCGCTCAATACTGGCATCGAGCACAACATCAGCGACACTGGCAAGATACCCATTACGGCTGCCGAGTATTCCGATAACCGGAATTGAACGCTGCTTGAGAAACGGTACCAGGCTAACCAGTTCTTGGGTCGTTCCACTCCGGGAGAGAATGATAGCAACATCTCGCTGGCAGAGGACGCCGATGTCACCATGGAGCGCCTCGACAGGGTGAAGAAATATTGCTGGCGTCCCGACGCTCGATAGAGTTGATGCTATCTTTTGCGCAATGATACCTGACTTGCCTATACCGCTAACAGCTACTAACCGTGCACCGCGCAGTAACTCGATAGCGTGGAGAAAACGCTCATCTATTCGAGTGGCGAGTGCAGCGATGGCATCGGCTTCTGTCTGCAAAATGCGCCGGGCTTCGCTAAGGATTTCGGGCGCGGTCATTGTTGGCTGTGAGTCACTCATCCCGGGGGCCACTGCATAGAACGACCTCCCAACAAGTGGCAGTGCAGATGAAAAACGGTCTGTCCTGCTTCACTGTTCGTGTTGATGACCAGTCGGTAACCGCGCTCATGAATCTGCTCTTGCTGTGCCATTCGTTGTGCAACCAGAAGGATATGCCCCAGGAGCCAGCAATCGTCTTCGGTGGCATCGTTGAGGGTTGGAATGGGCTTTTTGGGCACAATCAGAATGTGGACCGGTGCTTGCGGCGCAATATCTCGAAAAGCAACAACGTGGTCATCTTCATACTCGATCGTTGCTGGAAGCTCACGCCGTATGATCTTCGAAAAGATTGTCTCGCTCATGTTTTGCACACTACGTAAAATGTGGCGCAAAAATAGCGAGGGCAGCTTTCCTGGAAGCTGCCCTCGCATACACGTCTGGATACTGCAACGTTAGCGCAGCAATGACATCCGTTTGACTTCAACGCGCTCGCCAACTTTCAAGCGATAGAGGTAGGTGCCGTTTGCAACCATGTTCCCAGCGTCATCGGTGCCATCCCACCGAACGGTTTGGTAACCGGATTGCACATCACCGTTGACGAGCTTTTTGACCACATTGCCAAGCACATCCACCACTTCCAGCTCTACCGATGTATTTGCTGGAACGGTATAGGCAATCGTTGTCGTCGTGCTAAACGGATTGGGGGAATTTTGCTCGAGCGCAATCTCTGCTTGATCGGTAAAGTCGAAGCGGAGTGTACCGGTATAACTTACCGACCCATCGCGGCTAACTTGGCGGAGGCGATATTCATACACCTTCCCACCGCTGACAGTCCGATCGGTGTAGGTGTAGCTCAGCGGCGTGGTAGATGTACCACTGGGCGCTTGCGTTGGGACAAAGGTCAGCTCGGACCAATCATCGGTGCCGACCGTGCGACGCTCCACGTGGAAACCGCGGTTGTCAGTTTCTGAGGACGTTTCCCACCACAGATCTACCGCCGCCGGCCGCTTAGCACCTTCGAAGAGGGTAATTTCAACCGGTGTAATGCGGACGTACTGGCGAGGTCCGAAAGTTCGATTTCCTAAGTACGGTCGGATCATCGGGAGCCAGCTACCACGGGTGAAGCTTGCCCCTGTACTTATGTACCCCCGGTAGTCCAAGTGATTATACGCGACGTTGCCAATCGTCGGTACAAACTGCGCCCACTGACCACTACCGACCGAGTTTTCAAAGACGAACTTATTGTCGTTGATCAGTGCACCTGTTCGTGTCTTGACTCGGAACGCTTTGTCAATGAGCAAGTTGTAATTATTCGCTCCAGGTACTGGTGCCGCATTGTAATTACCAAGCTGGATACCCATGCGCTGCGAAGTAGCGCCAAGTTCCATACCGACCGAGCTAAGCTGCGCAACCGATGCCCAGTACGTACCCGGTGGCAACACAAGTGGTGTCGAGAGCAGATATGTCGTGTATTCATTGT
>JBBIUD010000244.1:0-3121 GCA_037440485.1 Chlorobiota bacterium | reverse complement strand
ATCGCAATCCGCCTTTCACCGTCTTCCCGAACGGACAGGATATCATCAATGTTCGCATTGCATGCTCTCCGCAAGCTGAGTTCGACCTCAACAGCCGGCTCTATGGTGATTTCACTGGTGTTGGGTCCCGGTCGGATGCTCTGACTGCATTTGGCTACATCGAAAAGATTGATGCAACGGGTGCTATTTTCCGCACACCAATCTTGGTTGGAACAGCAACACAAAGCCAAGCCGGCAACACCGAGCAATTCGTTACAATCAGCAATGCAAGTCAATCTGCTGATTTACGCGTGTACTCGGTCGAGATTCTTCCGACACGGGACCCCAACCAGAACATCTACCCAGAAGACTTTCAATTGCTCAACACACTGCAGGATGTCACCATTCCGATCGGTGCTGCCCCTGAGCTGCTCGCGGTTCAGTTCCGTCCCTCCGGTGCGGGTGAGCGGAAGGCACTGGTTCGAATTCTCCACAACGCCGAGCCTGCGGTTCCCGAACCTACCGGACAAGCAGAAACAATCGTGGAAATCATTGGCTATGGCTATACCGTCAATGAGCCAACGCTCAGCGGTCATGATTTTGGTTCTGTGACAACGTGTGACCAACCCATGGGAGCCGCAACAGTCACCAATACCGCACCGGCTGGCACGCCTGCATCAGATGTGGAGGTTATCGAAGCAGACATCTTTGGTCCCGATGCTACGTACTTCCGACTCATTGCACCACCCGATCCCACCAATCCGATTGTGATCCCTGCTGGTCAATCACGCCCAATTCAGGTACAATTTAGTCCCGACATGCCGCGTGGTTACCGGGCATACATTCGGGTCGTTTATCGCGGTGGGGATTCCGACACTGCCGAATTGGTCGGTGCTGGCTTTGTCATTCCCGTTGAGGTTCATACATCTTTTGAGTCGCCACTATTCAACTTCCGTTCTGGCACCCAAACCAACGCTCAGCTTTCTGTACGGTCGCTCAACTGGAGTGCTGCCGATGTGTACGGTTTCGATCTCCGGCTGCGCTACTCGGCAAAGCAGCTCCTTTATGTACCCAACAGCATCGAGCGGTTGGCTGGTCTTGATCAATCCTGGCAGCTTGACGCGCAAGAGGTTGTCAACCCAGCAACAAATGTTGCAGAGCTTTTTGTACGCGGTCGTGGGCAATCACCAATCAATGCCAATGCAGCAATTGCGCAAGTGCGCTATACAGTTCTCATGAGTGATATGCCTGAGCAACGATTTGCAAAAACTGAACTGATTGAGTTTATTCCGTACAGTAGCACGACGACTGAACGGCGTTGTGTCATCGCGACATTGCTCCCCGACAGTCTGCTGCCAACGACATGCTTCATTGACGGACGATTTGTGCGGATCTCATCAACGACATTTTCGATGATGGACGTAAGCCCGCATCCTGCCAGCGGTGATGCTATTTCGATACGGTTTAGTGTCGGTTTCGAAGCGCCAACCAGCATTCAGCTCTACGATGCACTCGGCAATCCCATCCGGACCGTTCTCGATGGTACACTGCCCGCTGGTGGATACGAAATCGAAGTACCAATCTCCTCGCTTAGCAGTGGGGTGTACTTCATTCGCTTCCAGAGCGCACACGTCCATCAAACAAAAGAATTGCTCATTGTCCGCTAAATCACGGCTGCGCACTGTGTGAGGTGTGAACCATCCCTAAAGCATCGAGGTACTTGTCGTCACGGCGAGTGCCTCGATTTTTTTACGACCCCAACGGTAGTGTAATTAGTGCGACATTGCCGCCATCCTCTCCGAGTGTCTCGACACTGACAGTACCTCCAACGCGACGTATCTGCGCTGCAGCTAAACCCAACCGGAAGAGAATATCACCCTGATCATTCGCTAATGCATCGAGCAAATTCCGATGATGGCGGTTGTAGTACGCGATCATGTCAGCTACTTGTTTGCTATACGGAGCCAATACCTGTACTTCGAGAACATGTTCTTGTGCGTTGATAATCGTCGTGATCTCAATGGCACCATGTTTTACACCCGGAGTCAAAGCACCGAACAAATGCGTAAGCGCTTCTGTTGCAGTATGCTCTTCCACAGCAAGGATCGCATTTGCTTCGATACTTCGTTCAATGAACGAGCAATTCCCTTCCGCTGCTCGATAGCGATTTTGAGCTTGCCGCAGAATCGAGTCCAACACTGCTGTGTGGTTTGAACTGTTGATCTCATCGTGTGCAACATCGAGCAGATCGCTGACGATTGCAAACAGCCTGTCGGAACTTTCGTTTGCAAGCTTGACAAAGCGCATTTGGCGATCATCGGTGGCATCCATAGTTAGTACCATTTCATGCATCCCTTCAAGTGTCGTCACAAGTGATGACCGAACGTAGCCTGTCAGTCGTCGAATGAACGCCGACTTCGATGCATTTGCTTCGAGTGCCAGTTGCTCAGCTAAGTGTACTTGCCGTGCTCGCAACTCTAATTCAGCTTTAGCTTTTAGCTCGAGTGTTACATCGCGAGCTACAACGTAAGCGATGCCTTCAGCCGTCACGACAGAGAATTTCCAACTGAGCCATCGCTCAGAGCCATCAGCAGCAAGCATTGGCACTTCCAGTTGATACTCTGGATTGGATGTTTTTGCCAATGCGCTGAGAAACTCAATACGAGCCGGTTCAGTTGCGATGTATTGTGTTACAAAAGTACCGATGACTGTATCGGGTGCATATCCTAACATTGATTCAACGGCAGGATTGACCGTCTGCCATTTGCCGTCGAGTGTGACGGTGCCGATGATATCGCGCGAGGTTTCGAGAATACGTCGGTTGCCTTCCGTGATTCGATCAGCAAGCAAGAGTGCGCGCTGGTGACCGCTCAATACCGAGAGCAAGAATCCACACAGTATCAGGGTCGTAATGATGCCACCACCCAACGCAAAAACGCCGAAGTAATTCTCGATCCCAGTCGTAAATGCGGGTGCGCTTTGGAATTCCAGTTTCAACGTTCGGTCAGCAATCGTGAGCCATTTCTCTGCTGTCAACGCATCGGAACGGCTGCTAAACGTAGCACCAAGGGGAGCAAAGGTGGCAATGACTGCATTGTTTGAGCGATCGAGACCTTGATCGAGTACACGGAATTGGATGTTG
>JBBIUD010000243.1:0-3128 GCA_037440485.1 Chlorobiota bacterium | reverse complement strand
CCCACAAGCAGTACTACAAAACGCGACCGATGCGGAAGATCAAGTACATCAACTTTCCCATCGTGCCCTCGAGCAGCGACTCAGCCCGCACGCGCAAACTCATCGAACAAGTCAGCACTGATCTTGCGGCGCAAACAGAGTCAGCCAAGCGGGACTCAGTGTTTTCGCACTACTTTGCAACGATCGGTGGTCGCACGCAGAAGGTATCCAAGCCAACCGATATTGATCCGGCAAAGCAAGCATTTCTGCTGGGATTAGAGGTGCGCGGCGTTGCCGGTCCGGTTACCCTCAACAACAAAACCTACTTTTTCCGCCTTGATTACCGCGGCCCGGGTAAGGATACCACCGTCCGTGCAAGCCATATTCTCATCGGTTTTGGAACGAACAAAGACAGTGCCCGCGCTGTTGCTGAGCAAGTGCTGGCGCGCGTCCGAGGTGGAGAGAATTTTGCAAAGGTGGCTCAGGAAGTGTCCGAGGATAAAGGCTCTGCAAGTCGCGGTGGTGACCTGGATTATTTCGGACGGGGACGAATGGTCAAACCATTCGAGGATGCTGCATTCGCGGCATCGGTTGGTGCGATTGTCGGACCTGTCGAATCGCAGTTCGGATACCACATCATCAAAGTAACCGACAAAAAGACTGAATCCATCGAGTACAGCGAAATCGAGATTCCTTATTCCGTCTCACCCCAGACAAAGAAAGCACTGCTTCGGCAGGCGTACAGCGTCGTGCAGCAACTCGAAAACGGTGAAAACATTGACTCTCTCGGCAAGCGACTCGGCAAGCAGGTTATTGAGTCGGTGTTTTTCGACAACACCCAGCCATTCCTTGGCTCGATGGAGGTCACGCAGTTCGCCTTTGCCCATAAGGTTGGGGAGGTGTCGCGACCCTTCGAACTGCGCTTTTATGGATACACTGTGGTGCAGGTCTCTGGCATTCGCGAAAAAGGCATCAAGCCACTGGAGGATGTCAAAGAGCAGATTCGCGATCGGCTTTTATCGTGGAAGCGCGTTGCCAAGCTCCAGGAGCGCGCCGAGCAGATCGCGCGACAACTACAGCAAGCCGGACGCCTCGACGCCATCAAGAGCATTGATTCCACACTTCCGGTCATGAGCGCCGCACGCGTTACCGAGCAAGGGCAATTGCCGACAGGTGCTGACGTTGTTTTGGCTGTGCAAGCGCTCAAACAGCCGGTCGGTAAAATATCACCAGCCTTGCGTGGCGAAGCCGGTTATTACATCGTGCTCGTGCGCGAGCGTCATGATGCCGATCCCAAGGGACGGGATGCCGGTATGGAAGCTATCGCCCGCCGCAAAAAAGAAGAGGCACTGCAGAACGCATTCTTTACGTGGTTGACCAATCTCCGTCAAAACGCTGACATCGAAGACAACCGCGCAGAGATTTTCAGCCGCTAACGGTTAGCTCATAACCAGCAATGGCGCTTCCGATCGCAGTGCGTGAGCAATTGCTCGACCCCAGCGGAGGCGCCATTGCTGTTGATACCGATGATGATGCGTATTGCTTCTGCCGGCGGCTTGCTTTCAGTCATTACGAAAACTTTCCCGTTGCGTCGCTGGTGCTTGGGCAGTGGCGCGATGATGTTGCGGCGATCTATGCCTTTGCTCGACTCTGCGATGATGTCGTTGATGAACTTCCAGTGAGTGCAGACCGTAAGCTCGCGCTGCTTGAGATGATCGAGCACTGGATTGGTCAGCCACCACTGCACCATCCCATCGCACGGGCAGTTGCGCGGACAATACAACGTCACCATTTGCCGGCAGAGCCGTTTCACCGCTTGTTGGCAGCGTTTCGCTACGATGCAGCGCATAAACCATTTTCCGATGATGCAGCATTGCGCGCCTATTGCCAGCAATCTGCTGCCCCGATTGGTGAGCTGCTTCTGCGACTGCTGGGCGAATGGAACGAGCGCACCGCCCCATACTCGGATGCGTTTTGTTCTGGGTTACAGGTCCTGAATTTCTGGCAGGATGTGTGGCTTGATTTCAATCGTGGTCGCTGGACATTCCCGCTCCAGTGGTTACCGCGCTCGGTCGAGTATCCAGGCGAGGCTGTCCTGGACGACAACGCCTGTCTTAACGCGATCGTCGTACACTTCGATCGGTTGGTTGGGGAGCTACTACCATCGGGAACCGCTTTGTATCCCCAGCTTAGAAGCCGTCGGTTGCGAGTGCAGGTGAAGGCAACGTGGGAATCGGCACGCATCATTTGGAATGCCTGCCGACGGCGCGCACTCCATGTTCACTATCGTCCGCGACTCCACTGGTGGAATATACCTCGGATCGTCATTGCAACATTGTTGGGGTAGAACTGTTGTAGCTTTGTGTCGGCGATGGAAGCGATTGTGACCAGTTCAATGACGAGCTTCTACTACTCGTTCTCGCTGTTGCCGCGCGAGATACGGCAAGCGATAACGACGCTCTATGCATTCTGCCAGACTATTGACCATATCGTTGATGCATCGAACGGTGCTGCGAATGCCGACGTGAGCGGGCGTCGCGCGAAACTCCAGTGGTGGCGAGAACAAATCGAGGCAATCTATAGCAGCCAGACTGTAGCGCCGCTTGTGCGTCCGCTTGCTCATGTCATCGAGCGCTTTGCGATTCCGAAGCAATATCCACTGACCTTGATTGATGGCTGCGAGCGTGACCTCCTTCAACAGCGCTATCGCACTTTTGCTGAGTTGAAAGATTATTGTTACAGCGTTGCAGGCGTAGTCGGACTAATGAGCATCCACGTTTTTGGGTACCGATACCCAGAGACCGAAGAGTATGCAATCAACTTAGGCTATGCTCTGCAATTGACGAACATCCTTCGTGATGTCCGAGAGGATAAAGAACGCGGCTATATCTACATTCCGCTCGAAGATTTCGAACGGTTCCGCTACACCGAGGAAGACCTCATGGCGGAAATCTACGATGGGCGTTTCATCGAACTGATGCGTTTCCAAGCTCGGCGAGCACGATCATACTACAACCGCGCGCGGGCGGCGTTGCATCCCGATGAACGATCAACGCTTTATCCTGCGGAAATCATGGATGCCATCTATTACCGCTTGCTGGAAAAAATCGAGCTGGGCAATTTCGATGTTTTCCGCCGTCGGTTTCGCG
>JBBIUD010000242.1:0-3137 GCA_037440485.1 Chlorobiota bacterium | reverse complement strand
CATACGACGGATGCGCTCGTGCTGGTTGGCAAGCTCGAGCATATACGCACCAGCCGAAAGCTCAGCCGTGCTCAAAGATGTCCGATCGCCGGTGATACGTGTTTGGGTAACCAACCGACCATCGCTTCGCCACAACCGCAGTGTCTGGTAGGGGTGCGAAAGCCACACGGTGATCTGTTGTCCGCGCTCGACAGGGTTGGGCAGCACAACTATGCTTGGTTCTTCCGGTGTCTCAACGCTCAGCACCAGTGCAGCCGTATCCTTCTGGCAAAGAATCGCGTCGTCGGGATCGAGCTCGAGTGTTTGCGGCAAAAACGGTGTTACCACCTCGACGATCTGCTCGCGCTCGGTCATGATGATGGTGGTGTCATACGGCTGACCGGAAAAATACTCCCGAAATCGAAGCGGCAGCGGCACCACATAAACCGGACGGAAACGCGTTGTGTCCTGGACTTGCGCAAGTCGTATGCGGACGCGGTAACCGCCGGATGTTTGTTCGAGCGCCAGACGATTGGCTTCCAGCACTGGATGACCGACCGAATACACCCACTGGTCGAAGAACGTTCGCCACGGCACCGGCGGTTGTGGAACCATTTGCTCGCAGAATGCCACAAGGTCTTCTGTTTCGAGCGAGCGATGGCTAAAGGTGCGCAGGTAGCTTCTGATCAACTCGAAAAAGGTGCTGTCGCCGAGCATGGTGCGCATCATGTGGTACACCCATCCGCCTTTGACGTAGGTTGTGCCGGTGTTGAATAGGTTTGTGCCGCTTGTGTTGTAGACCGGTGGTTGGGATGCGCCGCCATTGCCGCGGAAGTAATCCCGGTCCCGCCGCTGGGCAAAGTAGGTTCGCGCTTGCTGTTCGCCATAGGCAAATTCAATCCAGAGACGCTCGCCGTATGTTGCTCCACCTTCGTTGAGCCAGAGGTCGTTCCAGGTTGCGCACGTGACAAGGTCTCCCAACCACTGGTGCGCCAATTCGTGGGCAACGACGTTTTCCCACCGCTGCACCAGCGCATCGCGGTGGAGCGTGGTCATCGTTTGGTGTTCCATGGCGCCTTTGAAGTACGGGTAGAGCAATGCTTGCCCATAGCTGGAAAAGGGATAGGGCAGTAGTGCGCGCTCGAACGCGTGCATCATGGATGCTGTAGCGCTGAGCATCCAGTCTGCATTGTCGGCATACGCGAGTGAATCGGAATGCCACAGGTAGAGCCGTAGCGGAATCTGCCGCAGCGAATCGCGCGACGCATACGAGCGCTCCACCACCGCATAACGCGATGCAACAGCGAGCATCAAATAACTGGCGATTGGTTCAGTGCTTCGGTAGCGCAGGGCAACGACGGTATCGCCGTTGACGACAAGCGTGGTCGGTTCAGCCATGCCGTTGGAAAGCGTTGTAAAGCCCGGTGGTGCCAGAATAGTGATCGTTGCCAGTGCTTTGTCGTAGGGGCGGTCGTTACAGGGCATCCACCGTCGGGCGCTGTTGGGCTGGCTCATCGTGTAAGCAAGCGGCGCTGGTAGCAACGTGTCGGTGGTTGGGTCGCGCCAGAAACGGTTATAGCCGCCGTAAAGCTCTTGCACACTTGAGCTGAGCGAGAGATTGCGGTAGTCAATCTGCACCACGGCAGTGTCGCCGGTTTGGAGCGGCGAGGCAAGCGCGATAGATAGCTCGTCGCTTCCTGGTCGGGAAAATGGCGCAGTTTGCCAATCGCTCGTATTGGGACGGCGAATTCGAACAGCCTCGATCTCGAGTGCTCGATCGGCATCGAGTTCAATGCTGGCAAGTTGATCGGCTTGGCACCGCAGCGTGATCGTTTGCTGTCCCCAGTAGGGACGCGCGTTCTGCGCAGAGTCTATCAGGGGTGCGCGCCAGTCCAGCACGAGGTCGTAGCGAAGAACATCGTACGGGCGTCGCTCAATTGCCGACAGCAGGCTTCGGTCGGCACTCTTGTGTGACCGCACAACGCCTGGATACATGCACTGCGTGCCTCCGGAAGTCGCAAGCAAATTCACCAGTGGTGTCATCATCAATACAACGATCGCACGCAACACAGCAAAGCGGTGTCTCATGAGCTGTTTCACACGGCAAAGAATGAACACGCTACAAACTTAGAAAAATCACGTTCGGGGAGAGAGTGCCCCACAGGCTTGTTATGCCTGGCGACCGCTGCGGAGCACAGCAACGAGGGCAACACCAGTGACCAACGCGACTGCAACGGTGACGATGCTCCCCAAATGCACAACGCCACGGGCTATCATGGGAGCGACGGTCACAAGCGGAACAGCCAACAATGCTGCGGTGACTACCTGAGCAGCAACGACGATGCGATGCAGACGCACCGGAGACATATTCGTGACCGACAGCACTGCCCATGCAAACTGCGTCAATCCTCCAACGATAGCTGCCGCAAGTACCAGCGGAGACACAAATGGCTGCTCCTCTGATGGCGCAAGACGCAGTCCTGCAAAAGCGATCCCGCCAAGCATCATCAGCACAAAACCACCGAGCAAGCGCAATCGAATCATCTGCCACGAGGGATATTTTGTTGAAACGAAAAAATGTGCGATATTTGTGTCGGTTGTCCAACACTCGCATAGGCAAATCTATGAAGCTCCGTTTGCCCGTGCTGCTTCTGTGCGCGTTTGCATTGAGCTGCAGCGACACGGCTACCGAATACGTTGCCGATGAGTTTACCGTTGCCCAAATCGCCCGCCAACCAGGGTATGCGTGGTTCACCCAAGAAAAAGATTCCTATCAGCCCGACCCGGCACTCGTTGCCCAGATTCAATCGCGGCTGGATATGGTGGATAGTTGCTACCTGTTTGTCAATCCCTCGTGCAGTTGCAACGGCACGCAAAAGCACTTCCCGCACTTTGTCCGTTGCATGGAGCTTGCTGGCTTTGCGCTCGATCGGATCACGATTGTGTCCATGCGGTCGGCGACGACAAAGCACCATCACATGCCGCGCTTTCAGGTTCAGCATCTACCAACATTTTTCATGGCACTCAAAAGCAGTAGCGATCGGAAGATCGAACCGCCGGATGATCCAAACGCTCGTATCGAGGAATTGATCGTCCAGGCACTGCAAGCTCAATAGCGATGCACTACTGGCTGGTCAAGAGCGATCCAGGCGAGTACA
>JBBIUD010000241.1:0-3143 GCA_037440485.1 Chlorobiota bacterium | reverse complement strand
GAACAAGTTATCCGATCATTGCCGAAGTCATCGGTAAGCCAAAGGTTGCGATTGAAGCAGATTTTTACAACAGGCTACACCTTCCTCTCATAGCACTCATTTTGCTTGCAAATGGCTTATCACTCATCACTGTGTGGTCATTCACCGAGGGTAAAACTCTCCTGCGATCTACACTACACGCACTCATTGGTGCAATGCTGATTGCTGGCATTGGTTATGCTGTTGGTTTTATTCCGACACTATACGCCGCTGCTGTCATTGCAATTGCGCTCTTTGCGCTAATAGTCAACCTCCGCCATATTGTTCGACTCGTAAGAGCGGGGAAACCAATGGCGCTCGGTGCATATCTTTCGCATGCAGGGCTTGCCGTTCTCATCGTTGGTATCGTCCAATTAGCGTACACAAGCACCACCGCTCATCTCCGACTGGTTGAAGGAAAAACAACTGAACTGCTTGGATACTCATTCACCTTGCTTGGCAAGCAACAACTCGACCAACATTTGAGCGACCGCGAGAAATACCGATACGTTGTTGCAGTGGAGCGAGAGGGTGTGACCCGCTACGCATACCCGATAGTGTACTACAGCGACTTCAACCAACGCCAAGCACCATTTTTAGAGCCAGGAATAGTCCGCCATTGGAGTCATGATGTCTATATCGCACCGAAAGCACTCGATATTGAAGAATCCGCCCAGACAGTGACAGTGGATCGGCAAACGCCCGTGCCATTACCCTTAGATTCAAACTGGACACTTGCACTACTCAGTTTTGATATGAGCCAAGCACAGCAGAGTGACATTCCCGGCTCGCTCAAACTTGGCGTTCGGATTCAGCTTCAATCGCGTCGTGGTCGAGTGATTGACACAACCCTTTACACGTATTTCGATGGGCAAACGTTTGTGCCAAAGTCACTTGCATTCGATACACTAAACTTGGCGCTCATTCGCATCCAACGGAATCAGGAAAATCCCGAGCGCTCAACTGCAACAATACGCGTCCAAGGGCAGAGCATGAAATCAGATTCACCAAGACAAGTACTTGTTGTTGATGCATCGCTCAAACCAATGATCAATCTTGTCTGGTGTGGATTTCTTGTGATGCTGGCAGGCTTGCTTCTGAGCACCATTCGTTCGTTTCGGACAAAAATTCAATCAATCGTACCGACGCAATCATCAACAGTCCGTAATCAAACCGATCAAGACCAGGAGACGCAGACCGCCACCGTGCAAACTCAAGGGAGCAGTTGAGGTACTGTGCAGCAGTAACCGCACGCACATTCGAAGCCATCACCGATGAAAATTCTGCACCTGGAGATCGAGAACTTTCGCTGCCACACCGCACTCCGTTTCACTTTCGACCACAATCGAATTCTCCTGACTGGTCCTAACGGAGCAGGGAAGACTAGCGTTCTGGAAGCGATCAACCTGCTGGCTGTGAGCAAATCATTCCTTCCCGCAACCGATCACGATTTAGTGGCTCATGGTTTTGATGGCTACACTGTTTCTGCTGGGATTGTTCATGATCTTGGTACCGAACTTCGGATAACAGTAGAATACGCCACTTCCAGCGGTAAGCGAATTATCACGTCGGCAACCGGGCAATGCACCGCGCAAGAGTTGATTGGTTTAGTACCCTGTGTTGTCCTTGCAAGTGTTCACCGTGATTTGTTCACTGGTGAGCCATCCGAACGACGCGCATTTGTGGACCGAATATTGGCTCAATGCTCTGCAACATACAAGCATGCCCTATGGCGACACCGCACTGCATTACGGCAGCGAAATCGTCTTTTGGCACAAACGGCGAGCGATGCCGAGCTTGATGCATGGACCGATGAGCTTATCAGTGTTACAGCGGACGTGCTCTGGAAACGACAGCAGTTTATCGAGCACTTCAATGCGCTTTTAGCAAAGACAGTCCACGACCTTGGGTTGATGGGTAAATCGCCTACCATCGAGTATCGCCTTCCTTGGCTTGGGGAGGATTACCAGCCGATGCAGTGGGCAGACTCATTCGATCAATTTCAACAGCAGCTTCAGTGTCGAATCGCAACAATCCTGCCACTTGATCGGGAACGCTTCTCGACGCAATGGGGACCGCAGCGTGATATATTCGTCTTCGTCACCGATGGTCATCCCATTGCAACGTCAGCCTCGCAAGGGCAGCAAAAGCTTGCACTCTACACACTCAAGTTGACCGAAGCAACATATCTCCACCAAATGATTGAGCGTGCACCCATTCTGCTCCTCGATGACGTGTTCTCTGACCTAGACCGTTTCAACATGCGTGTGCTCGAGCAATCAATTCTTGCACAGAGCAATCAGTGGCAAATTTTTTTGACTGCACCAAGTAGTGAGTACCTATCAAGCCCTGAATCATTTTCTATCTTGCCTCTTGGGAATTAGTCCCACTGCAATTTTGTGACCGATGAAACCACTTGCATACTTCCTACACATTCTTCTCGAAGAACGTGGATTACGCGAAAAACTTGATCAGTCGCGTATTCCAGAGATTTTTCGTTCGATTGTTGGTGAGGCTGCATTCCGAAAGATTGAATCACTCAGCTTTACCAACGGAGAACTCGTCATCCGTGTTAGCTCTCCGGTATGGCGTATTGAGCTTCGGCTCCGTGCGGAGAAAATCCGCCATCACATCAATTCACAGCTTGGCAATTCACTGGTAGAGAAGGTTACTGTCGTGTAGGGGTACGGCACTTTTCGATTATCGCTGCACGTAAACACGTCCGATGATCGGATCAGTTGAATGATGCGTTAGTATCCGTTCTATTTGTTCAGCGCTCAATTCGGTTCCTCGTGCAGCAAGTTTATGCCCAGCCGACGTGATGACATCACGACCCAATCGCATACCGGGCGATAAGTCTTCTATGCGAAGTGCAATCAGCGGTTCCGTTGTGGTTACGTGTTGCGCTACATACTCACCCAAGAGTACGACAACTCGCTGGTCGTAAATTCGGCGCGAGTACTGCTCGATTGTGCTCAACGCATCGAGCATTGATAAACCATCGCGAAACACAAGCTCAGCAAAGTCAACAACGACACGCAGTATGCGAGCGCCAAGCGGTATATGCCATCCTTGACTGCGATTGGGAAAGCCAGTGCCGTCGTAATTCTCGTACATCGTCAGTA
>JBBIUD010000240.1:0-3161 GCA_037440485.1 Chlorobiota bacterium | reverse complement strand
CAAACGATACCGCCCGCCGCTCCATACGCAGGAAAGCAAATGGAACACTTCCCAGCGCATCAAAGAACACAATGCCCATTGCCAGAGCAACCAAACTTGCACCCGAGGAGCTGCTCAGCGCCAGAGCATCCGCAATCGCCGGTGCTGCAAGCAAGCCAAGTCCGCACACCAACAGCGAGCTCCCCGTAGCGCCTGCAAGGGCGGCGCTGAGCACCTGCTCACGCGGGCGGTACTCTACCCAGTAGCGCATGAAGGCTTGGTCGAAGCCAGCCGTCGCCAGCACGGTTGCAAATGCCATCACCGAGTAAAGCTGGGCAACATCTCCGAATTCAGCCGGCGCTAGTACGTTCGTATAGAGCGGCGTCAACAAGAATGTGAGCAGCCTTTGGACGACGGTACTGACACCATAGACCACCGAATCGCGTGCAAGCTGCCTAAGCGGACTCGACATGGGCACACTGTTGGAAGGAATGCTCACCGCGCAGAAACTGCTCCAGCTCAGCTACATCCTCGGCACTCCCCATGAACACTGGCGTGCGCTGGTGAATATCCACAGGCGTTATCTGGAGGACATCGCGGTAACCATCGGAGGCGCGCCCCCCTGCCTCGGTGATAATTTTCGCCAGCGGGTTGACTTCGTAAATCAATCGCAGCTTTCCGTGCGGCGCCGTGCGATTGGCAGGGTACATGAAAATTCCACCGTAGAACAGCGTCCGATGCACATCGGCAACGGCAGTTCCAACATAGCGCAGCGAGTAAGGGCGTTTCCCATCGAGCGACGGTGTCTTCAGGTAGGTGATGTACTGCTGCAGCCGCTCTTCCCAGAGCACATACCCTCCTTCGTTGACGCTGTAGATTGAACCGCGTGACGGTATGCGCACCTGTGGATGCGACAGTAAGAATTCACCGATCGTTGGGTCGAAGGTGAAAACATCAACACCCAGCCCTGTTGTGTACACCAGTTGTGTGCTGCTGCCATAGACCGCATAGCCTGCGCAGACCTGCCGATAGCCAGGCTGCAAAATATCTTCGACGGTGCCCGGCGTATCGAGCGATTCATCCAAGCGGCGGTAGATCGAAAAGATCGTCCCGATGGTAATGTTCGCATCAATGTTCGATGAACCGTCGAGCGGATCAAAAACCATCACGTACTTCCCTCGCCGGTAGTTGGCGGGAATATGCACAAGACCTTCGGCTTCTTCGGATGCCATTACGCACAGGTGCCCGCCATGGTCCATTGCTCGAAAGATCACATCGTGCGCCAGTTCATCGAGCTTGCGCACTTCCTCGCCGTGGACATTGATCACCCGCGTCGAACCGAGCAGGTCGGTCAGTCCTGCGCGCCGAACATCCCGCGCGATAATGCGAAGGGCAAGCGTCAAATCACGTAGGATACGTGAAAACTCACCCGTCGCTTGCGGGAACTGTTGCTGCTGTTCCGCAATGTGCCGTTCGATTGTAATGAGCTTCTGATGCATAGCCGTACTGATAGAGAATCATCCCACCGTGCTGCTCGTAGTGCCGTGCCGCATACAAAGTTAGCATCTTTCCCCGCCTTGTACATCTGCCGTTGGTCTTGGTCGCTGTGAGTAGATCGCAAAATTTTGTACCTGTTAGCACGTTTAGTGTACAGCCACATCCACGGCAGACGATGCATTTTTGCACCGTCCATTGTTCAACTACCTGCATAGATGAGGTATGCGAGCTATTGTTGTGCTCATCGGCACGTTTGCGCTTGCTCTTGCTGCCATCGCCCAGCAGACCACGCCAGCCGAACGCTCAATGGTTACCACTACGTTCACCGTCTATGGCAATTGCGGCAAGTGCAAAAAGAACATCGAGCAACCCTTCAAAGAGATGCAGGGCGTCGAAAAAGCGAGCTGGGACAAAAAGACCAAGCAGTTTACCATCACGTATGACCCATCGGTTCTGACCGAAAAGCGAATCAAAGAAATCATCGCCGAACAAGGCTATGATTCCGACGACGTCAAGGCAAGCGACGAGGCTTATTCCAAGCTGCCGAAATGCTGCCGCTATCGAGACGGTAACCCACACCGGGACCACTAAACTCGAACCCTATGGCACTGCTTCGCAGAGTAGTCAGTCCACTGCTTGTGGCTATGCTCCTTCTGGCAACGGAAGGAATTGCCATAAGCATTCACCTTTGCTGTGGCAGTGTCGAAACCATTGGCATCTATCAGCAAGCCGATAATTGCTGCTGCCAGGAAACGGAAACAACTTCAGACTGCGACCTGGATCAGCACAGCGATTGCTGCCAAATCAGTGACGCGTATTTGCTCCTTCCGGTTGGCGCCACGCGCAATCAGGATGCACCCACGCTGTTGCCGTTGGCGATAGCGATTTTGCCACCGATACCTGCACATGCACGCGATATAACGCGACTGCCGACCACGTACCCAAACAGGCAGGTTCCTCTCGACCTCTCCCCACCGCTTTTGCAAACCTTCCGCCTATAGGTTTCACTGGATTCTGTTCTGGCTGCTTCCGAAAAAGCTCGGGATGGCAGCCTTTGCTGCTTTGCATCTGCTTTTCAATGTTGAACTATTCCAGTGAACCATTCCAATGAAATCAATTCTATTGTTGCTTGCATGTGTAACAGTTGATGCTGTGACCCAGCCCCTTGTGGGAACAATTCGCGGGCGTGGCGCTGATGGCACCGTTGCCCCGATTGCGGGTGCACGATTGGTGTGGAAAGGTACCCAGCAGGGCGCGCTCACCCGCAGCGATGGTAGCTTTCAGCTTGATCGTCCCGCACTAGCCCGCGATACCGACACACTGATCGTCAGCGCCGTCGGCTATCGCAGCGATACGATCGCGATTGCCCGAACACTGCACCATCTGGAGCATATCCTCGCATCTGAATATGTTGCTCGCGCCGTCGAAGTCGAGGGCGAAGCAACCGCAATTGCTGCTGCCGAGCCAATCCGCACCGAGCTGGTCACGCGGCGGCAGTTAGAGCAATCCGCCTGCTGTACCCTCGCCGAGTCGTTCGAACGCAGCTCCTCGGCAGAAGTGCAATTTTCCGATGCCGTGTTGGGAGCAAAAACGATTCGCTTGCTCGGCTTGCGCAGTATCTACACAACCGGACTGGTCGAGGCGATCCCGTTGTTGCGTGGTGTCACCGGTGCCTTTGCGCTCGA
>JBBIUD010000239.1:0-3174 GCA_037440485.1 Chlorobiota bacterium | reverse complement strand
AAAACACCGCTCGATGCGGCAACTGCTGCGGCGTCGCACTCCCTACGTCCAGCAAAAACCGCAACGACTTCTGATCACCCCCATCAAACCGTATGTACGGCGTCGGATTCGCGTATAGCTGCGAATATGCTCGCTGCTTGTTCATCACAGCGTTGGGATTTGCGGGATTCATATTCTGCCCAACATACACACCGATTCCCATCTGGGACTGAAGGCGAATCATCACCGAGCCGCGCGTCAAGCTCCGCATCAACGATGGCTTGAACGTAATCGTGTTCGTCGCGCTGACGCCCAAAATCTTCGAGCTCAAGTCCAACGCCGGCGCTGGCGGTCCACTCAAACTCCCAACCGTGTAGCTAGCGTCGGTCAACTCAAACGTCACCGGTCCGCTCACCCCCCGCGTGTAGAGCGCATCCACGGCATCTTGTATGGTCGTAAAGTTCCGCGGACTGCCTGCATTGGCGGTCCCAATCGTGTACGTCCCAGACATCCCATCGCCAACGGTGAACGTCTCGCAGAGCGTGTTGTTCTGCGTCACTGGGTCGCCCGGTGCGCTGATGGTTACACATACGCGATGGAGCCCTGTCTGTTGTGGCGTCCACGGGCTGTACACCATATCGGTCGTATTCGGTGGTGTCGCCGATATATCCGGCACAATTGCGCTGGTTTGGAACACCAGGTCCCAACTGCTACCATTCCACCGCTCGATGGTCATCGTCGTTGGCACGTCGGATTGATCGGCAGCACCGTTGTTGCGGAAGCGCGCTACGACATTGTATGGGCGATTGACATACACATCCGTGCTTGCCGACGTCGGCTTGAGGATAGCAAAGGTTTCGACTTCGGTATCGTACTGAACGTCGAAGGTCCATTCGGTGACACCTGGCGGTAGCACCGAGGCAATCACGTTGTTTGCGGTGTTTTGATCATTGCCATTGAGCAACTCGACCCACGTTTCAAACGTGAATGTTCCCGCTGTCAGTGAATTGAAGTAGGGGAAGTTTGCTGTGTAGGTCTGCCCGGTTGCCAAGCCTGGTGTTTGATTGTACACGACTGTATCAGGTCCCTTGACTATCGTACCACCCTGCTTGATGACTGCTATTACACGGAAGTTCGTCGCTGGATTTAACCCAACATTTTGCACCCGCACAGCGATCGGAACATTGACACCACGCAAGTATTTGAACGGCGGGCGTCGCGGTGCGACGATATCTGCCAGTGCAATGTCGTTGCTGTAGGCAATGATGAATTGCTTATTCCACTGTTGCGTGTAGTTGATAGAGGGCAATCGGTACTCAGCCTCGACCCGATATGAACCGCCAACGGCTTGCGTTGTGTAGAGCGTTCCATTCCCGATAGTCTGCCCCGTCGGTGCTCCCAGTGGTCCAGTCGAAAAGTTGAAGGTTCGCGTGACCAACCCAGATGCACCCGACACCGTGATGATCGTATCGTTGACATTGGCAGAATTGAGCGCGCGATAAACGACGTTCGTCGAAGGTAGCGGTCCAACAATTTTGTACTTGAGTTGCACTGTTTGACCGCTCGGCACGCGGAAGGTCAGCGACGGCTTCGGATAGCTACTGCTGGAACCGTCGTAATCGGCATCGGTGCGCAGAATGCGGCGTGGGTCCACATCATCCGGGAACGAAGCTTCAATCCCGCTCAGCACGGAAAACCGCATATTCGGACGAATCGAATAGTAACCATACCCCGTGGCTTGGCTACAGGTGTTACAGTTACCATCTGTGTAGTAGTACAGCGTTGCGTAGTAGCTCAGCGTCGTCATGTACACTCCGCAGTTGAGCGTATAGCCACAGCATGTGCCGCAGCTTCCACTGGGAATTTGCGAGCAAACTTCGACCAGCAAATTCGATGTTCCGTCCCAGAGGAAGGGCGTATGGAATTGGTGTTTGTTCCAGCCCATGGTGGGAATGCCAATGTCCTGTGGACCGAAGACCGTTGTTGTACCCGTCGTAAACGCTGTCGAGGTAAAGCTGCTGAAGTTGACGTTTGCCATTTTGATGGTAAACGCGGGGATCGCATCCCCCTGAACGCTACAGACGTTGAACGACAGCGCAACAATCTGCCCCGGTGGCATACCGGCAGCAGTCAATTCTGACGCAGGAATGATGTACTGCGTGCGCCAGCCGCTATACCAGCGCGAGTAGGGTGTAAGCCCTGTGTATGCCGTCCCGCCGCCAAGACACGACGTACCTGTACCGACATCAATGTCGAGCTGCGCCACGGCAGACGGTGGCAAAAGAAATCCCAGCAGTGCAAGACTTGCTTGCACAAAAAGGACGAATCGTTTCATCGGAGAACCCTCGAAAATTGTGGAACTCTGGTAGCAGACATCGTTTGCATTGTAGAGCGTTGTGGCAACAATAATGCAGCGCCGCGCAACGTTGTTTCAGTTACGCTATGCACTTTTGCACCAGCAAACTTACAACACCAAATGGAATTCCTGCAAGAGATTGCACACAACATCACCCAGCTTCGCCAGGATATTGCGCAGATTGCCCAGCAGAGCGGTCGGGATCTGTCATCGCTAACGATTGTTGCCGTTGCAAAAGGACAGCCACCCGAGCGCATTGCAGCCGCCGTTGCTTCTGGGCTTTGCGACATCGGTGAAAACTACGCACAAGAGTTTCGCACAAAGCATGCTGCGCTCGAGCAGCTCCCGATTCGCTGGCATTTCATCGGGCGACTGCAAACGAACAAAGCAAAGTACATCGCTCCGATTGCGCACCTTGTCCACTCGCTCGATCGCGATAGTTTGGCAATCGAGCTGGACCGACAAGCTGCGCGTGCTGGACGCACGCTCGATGTCCTGCTGCAGGTCAACACCTCCAGCGAACCAACGAAAGCAGGCGTTGCTCCTCATGCAGCTCATGAGCTGCTCGGCGTTGTACTGGGCTTGAAACACCTCCGACCGCGCGGGCTCATGACGTTGGCGGGATTAGAGCACAGCGTTGAGCACATTCGGGCTGAGTTCCGTCTGCTGCGAACGCTCCGCGATGAACTGGCGCGCGATTTTGGATTGGAGCATTTCACCGAGCTTTCGATGGGCATGTCGGGTGATTACCCCATCGCCATTGAAGAAGGCGCAACGATCCTCCGCATCGGCACACGGATCTTCGGTCAGCGCCCTGCCTAATGCACCCCAATCCACCG
>JBBIUD010000238.1:0-3237 GCA_037440485.1 Chlorobiota bacterium | reverse complement strand
CGGCAGATCGTTCTCCATCATCCGACGATTGCGCTGGTTGGAGAAATAACCGTCGTCGCCGCGCTGGTTACGTATGCCATACGGCTTGGAGGGAGCAGCGTCTATCAACGGTCGAGCAGTTTGCGGCAGTCGGTAGGAACAAGCGTTGAGCGAACAGCCATTGCTGCAGCCGGCACTGCGCTTGCCAATGTGGTGAACCCTACGTTCTTGCCGTCGCTGGCTGGGTCGTTTGCTGGTGCGTTAGCACTGTTGGGCGAACCGTCGCAGGTCCACACGGGCGAGAAAATCCTTCTGGCAGCCGGTTTTATTGTGGGAACGTTCTGTTGGCTCACGGTTGTGGTTGCGCTCATCGTTCGCAATCACGAGCGGTTTTCATTGCGGCATATTGCCGTGTTGCGACGGACTGGAGCAGCAATTGTGCTGCTGTTTGCGGGAGCATTGCTCTGGCATGTCGCGATGCGGTAGGGGAGCGCAGTGTATTTTCGCTACGCAGCGGGAGGGGGCAGCACTTTCCTTTCACCGATGCAGTGGCAATCTATGCGCATTCGTATTGTTCGCCGGTCTGTCCGGCGAGTCTGGATTCGCGTTCAGCCCAGCGGCAGTGTTGTCGTTGTTGCTTCTCCCCGCTATACAGAGCAGACTCTCTGGCGCTTGGTGGAGCGACACCGTGACTGGATTGAGCGGCAACGCCAGCGCTATCGCGCAATGGACCGAATTCGGCTTGCCAAAGGTGAGCTGCTCTATCGTGGTCAGGCGTACCGTTTTGTTCGACGCCCACGGCTTGGAGATACGGTCCTGCTGTATCCGCATCGCCGCACCATCGAAAGCGGTACAGATTTGCTTGACACTACTATCCAGGAGCAATGGTATGCCAACGAAGCGGAGCGTTTGGTTCGACGTCGTGCTCGACAGCTTGCCGACCGTTTCGGTTTTTGCTTCGAGCGGGTTGAGATCGGCAATTACACCAGTGCATGGGGATACTGCTCACGCGATGGCGTTATCACGTTCGATTGGCGCATTGCCAAAGTGCCGCCGTTTGTGATGGATTACCTTGTGCTCCACGAACTGCTGCATACCAAAATTCCGCACCATGGAGCACAGTTTTGGCGCCGGCTTGGAACGATATGCCCGGGCTATCGCCGCGCTGTTGATTGGCTGAACACGACCGGACGGTGGGTGTAACACAGTATCGGCGATTCCGCTGGTCTGATGTTCTATCGAGGTCGCGGCGCAATGCCGATAATGGAGGCTAAGCGACGGTAAATTGTTTCGACGCGTTCGCTTTGTCCGCGGGCAGCAAAGCGCTCGGAAAATCCATCGGCACGGAACTCTCGCAGCAAGGAGGTCCAGGGCACAAGCCGCCGTACCCACCGTTCGGCGCGACTTTCGACCGGTTCAGGATCGGACGTTGCAAGGTCTGCGCACACGCGTAGCAATGCCCGCAGCGTAACCGATCGTGTCACCATGTACTGTTCGTTGCCCCAGGCTTCGTGCAATACTGCCTGCACTGCTTTGAGAAAGTCTCGGACGACTTCGTAGTAGCGGCGCACGTTGTGCATGCTTTTTCGCAAGGGTACGCCGATGGATTCGGTATCGCTTTTGATCCAACGGTGAAGTTCTGCGTACAGCTCTGATTGCATGATCCATTTGTCTTTGCGACTTCGTCCGCCCAGCCGATTGATACGGTACCGCAAGGGGCTGTCGGGTTCTTCGTAGAGCAAGCGTGCCACCTGCGATGCGATCCATGCTTCCGGCTCGACGAAGCTAACCTTTTCGTAGAGGTCAATCAGGTGGCTTTTGTTGATGCGGGTTGGGGTTGAGTTGATGATCACGAACATTTCTGCGGCGAAGTCTTCGCTCCGTCCGTCGAAGATGATGCACGGCACCGCGATCGTGCGTGCTTCGTCCGGACGCTGGCGCATGTAGAATTCCAGTGCTGCAAGGCGGTGCTGCCCATCAATGATGAGGTATTTGTCGCGTGGTTCCTGAAGGTCGCCAACCGAATCGAAGGGTGAAACGGGCGTAAAACCCAATCGCTCTGCGGTGAAGAGTAACACCGTTCCTGGAATAGGTGGCTGCTGGACTGCTGTTTCGTAGAAGTTTTTGATAGCGCGGATTTTGGTGCGCGATAGTTCGCGTTGGAAAGCGTTGTCTTTCCGTTCGATGCTGGCGATGAACGCTGCGATCTCGTCGCCTTCGGGTATGCGCTCTGGTTTGATTTGCTCGTGGCGGTCGTAGTAGCGACTGATGAAACGAACTTTGTGCAGAAGGTCTTCAGCAGGGTAGGCAACAAAGTAAAACACTGCGTCTTTCTGGCGCAATTGCGTTGCAAGCATTGCAATTCTCCACAATCAATCAAACGTTCCGAGCGCAAAATACAGTGCCAAGCGACATTGGCGCGGGATGCACACCAGCAGCGAGTCCGCTCTATTTTTGCTCATCGTTCGGACTGTTCCACACCGATTCTCCTGCAAATGGCGTTTTTGATTTCACAGGTAGTCGCTCGGCAAATTCTCGACTCGCGTGGAAATCCAACAGTCGAAGTAGATGTCCTGCTCGATGATGGCGCGATGGGACGTGCGGCGGTTCCGTCGGGTGCCTCAACAGGTTCGCTGGAAGCGCTCGAACTGCGCGATGGCGATAGCAGTTTTGGCGGCAAAGGTGTATCGGCAGCGGTGCGCAATGTCAATGAACGAATTGCTGAACTTCTTCACGGCATGGATGTTCGCGACCAAGCGCGCATTGATTCTGCAATGCTTGAGCTTGATGGTACCAGCAATAAATCACTTCTGGGTGCCAATGCAATACTGGGCGTTTCGCTGGCAGTTGCCCATGCTGCTGCGGCGAGCAGTGGACTGTCGCTCTATCGGTACCTTGGTGGAGTCGGTGCACGGCTGATGCCGGTACCACTGATGAACATACTCAATGGTGGACGCCATGCCGATAACACCGTTGACATTCAGGAATTCATGATTGCACCCGTTGGATTTGACCGTTTCAGTGATGCGCTTCGCGCAGGGGTCGAAACCTACCATGCACTCCGCGCAGTGCTCCGCCGTGCTGGCTATTCGACGGCGATCGGCGATGAGGGTGGCTTCGCGCCGTCGCTCCGATCCAATGAGGAAGCGCTCGACGTCATCATGGAGGCAATTGTCGCTGCCGGTTATACACCTGGCGAGCATATCGTATTGGCGCTTGATGTCGCCGCCAGTGAAATGGCAGATGGTGATCGCTATG
>JBBIUD010000237.1:0-3292 GCA_037440485.1 Chlorobiota bacterium | reverse complement strand
CTTTGCACCGATTGGCATCGGCGCTGCTATGGCATACGCGATCGGACATCAAGGGCTAGGAGTGCTGGTCAATCTTGGGGCATTGGTTTTGTCGCTCTACGCAGCACTCGTGCTGTTTGTGGTGGTGGTATTCGGTGCGATTGCTCTTCTGATTCGGCTGCCACTGCGATCGTTTTTTGATGCAGTTCGTGAGCCGTTCATGCTTGCATTCGTTACCACCAGCAGCGAGAGCGCACTACCTATGGCTATGGAAAATATGGAGCGCTTGGGCGTACCCCGGCGAATTGTTGGTTTTGTGATGCCGCTGGGGTATTCGTTCAACCTTGATGGAACAACGCTCTACTTAGCGATGGCGTCGGTGTTTCTGGCGCAAGCAATCCAAACGACGACGGGTCAGCCGTTCTCGCTGGAGCAACAGGTGATGATGATGCTGGCGCTTATGATAACCTCGAAAGGTGTAGCCGCAGTCCCGCGTGCGTCCTTGGTTGTGTTGTTGGCAACTGCGTCGTCATTTCTCGATCCAAGTCTTGTTGCTGTGGGCGTTGCGGTCATCTTCGGTGTTGATGAGTTCATGGACATGGCACGAACCTCAGTCAACTTGTTGGGCAATTGCTTAGCCACAGTGGTCATTGCTCGATGGGAGGGCTTGCAATGGCGGGATGGTCGGTTGATTGAGCCGCAGACCGAGAGCGCCGTTGCCAGCTCGATTGCAGTAGCTGAACCCTCCTAACGTTCCCGGTACACGCTGCAATGTTGGGAATTGCTCAGCCCTGCTGGTGTCGTTCGGTGTACTCTTGGCGGCGTGCAAGACGTTCTGCCTGGCGAGCCTGATCACGCTCGATTTCTTGGAATACGCGGGTCATCAGTCGCTCAACGGCAAGCTTGAGTTCTCGAACCTCTTCTGTAGCTGGGACAAAGTCTGCAATGAATTGCTCAAGCTGCCGACGATTGTGCGCAACAGTTTTATCAACGCCCCCAAAGGTTTCTTTAAACCATTCGATGAAGGTGCGCCGGATCGGTGTGGTCGCCAACTCACCGAGCGGTTGCTCTAGAATGCTGCGGTCCTGCCGTATGTGTTGCAGCAGGGTCTCGAAGGCTAACAGAGTCGCGATTTGCTCAAATCCGTTCGACGATGTCAGCGAGTTTTCGATCGTTTCGAACGACTTTTTGAAGAGTGCAATCTCTTCGGGTACGCCAACAGTGGCGAAGATGAAGTACAGCTTACTAATGTCCTCATGCGTGACGTACGTGCGTGCGCGGAGCAATGCTAAAGCACGCAATAGGTCCAGCGACTTTGCTTGCGTTCGGGGCGAGATGTAGAACTCGCGATATTCATCAGCTTTTCGACCGCGATTGGTTTCGCGAAGCGCGCGGTTGCGCAAATGCTCGAAATGGCTGATCACCAGATTTGCAAAGTAGAGGTCTTCGGGTCGGAGTGTGATGGTGATATTGGGATTATTGCCGGTGATGATCGTGTGCATGTACTTGAGTTCGGCAAAGGGTATTTTGCGCGGCGGCTCGGCAGGTTTGCCACCATGGAGCAAGTATTTCTGAGCAATCTTGAATTGCACGTAGGGTTCTTTATCGGGCAAAATCAGCGCCTTGTAGAGAAAGCGATCGAGAATCGCCTCGGTAACTTCACTGACGCGCAGGTAGTTGGTCGCGGCTATGACAGTGTGAATGTTCGCCGGTTGATGGTGAGTGCCGCGTATCAAACGGCGTTCGTTCAGAAGCGATAGCAATGCGCGGAGTGTGAAGTCGTTTGCGTCGAAAATTTCGTCAATAAACCCGAACTCGCTTTCGACCAGCGATCCTTCAGTGTTATGCTTTAGGATACCGCGCTTGAGCAGCTCCAAATCAAGACCGCCGAAGTACGAATCCGGCTGTTGCTCCTTGCTTGCTTGGATGCGAAAGACTCGTGCCCCGTCGAACATTGAAAAGATCTGCTCCGCCAGCAGTGTCTTGCCGACGCCGGTTCGGCTCTGCAATAACATGTGTTCGCCGGTCAGTAAGGCGCAGAAGGCTTGCTCGATGATTTCGTCACGGTTGACCACCCGCTGCCCAATAAATGCAGCGGCTTCCTTGAGCTTCAGTGCGATTTCCTCGACCGAAAGAAGAATTGGCTGTTGATCCATGGGGCGCTGCTATCGTTGATCGCATGCCGAAAATACAACCGCGCTGCATCAGGAGAATAATTTTGCCGCCTAACCAACCTCTGACCAGATCGTGATTTGATGCGATGGCGTTTTGAACGGAATTGGCTTGACACGGTCTTGATCGTCGTGCTTGTCGTGATGCTCTATGGGTTGACCGCTGCACCGGATGTGTACTACACCGACTGTGGGGAGCTTGCCGGTGTGTGCGCGACCGCTGGCGTCGCACACCCAACCGGATACCCACTCTTTTCGATGCTCGGATATGCATGGCTCCAGCTTCCCTTGCCGCTTCCGCCCATTGCGCGGCTGAATGTTCTGATGGTGTTGCTGGGTGCATGTGGTGCTGCGATCGCTCATCGTTTGCTGTTGCGATTTCTTCCGCGAGTGCTCACGCTCGACGATCGCACTGTACGCATGAGTGCATTGCTTGGTGCACTGCTTTTGGCAACAGCACGAACGGTCTGGGCACAAGCTCTCACGTTGGAAGTGCACGCACTGCAAGAAGTGCTCATGCTGGGTTTGCTCTACTGGTTGGTGCGCTGGGATCAGCAACGCCGGTTCCAGGATGCATGCTCTGCAGCGTTGATGTTGGGGCTTTGCTTTACAAATCATCTGTCAGCAATCGTGCTTATCCCAGGCGTTGTTGTCTTTGCGCTGATGCAGACAAATGGCAGTATGCATCAACGCCTTCGCCTGCTTGCAGTGCCAGCTGCTGTAACACTCTCGTGCGCGCTGCTGTATGTCTATCTGCTGCTGCGAAGTATGGCGGAACCACCGTTCAACTGGGGAGAAGTGCACCGCAGCGTGGATAAGTTTTTCTACCATGTTCTTGGCAAGCAGTATTCGGTCTGGATGTTTAGCGGCGGATGGCGGCAACAATTGAACGTCTTCTGGTTGCTGTTGCTACCGAATGTTGCCGTACCGCTTGCAGTGTGGGGTGGATGGGTGATCTGGCGGCGTCAACGTCGCGTTGCCGTCTTGCTTATGCTGATGGTGATTGTGTGTGTGAGCTACGTTGTTCACTACAGCATCCACGACATTGAGCCGTACTTTCTCGCGGCGTTTATTGGGTTGAATCTTGCCGTCGCAGTGGGTATCGCAGCGATGTGGCGTTACCGACGATTGCGGATTATCGC
>JBBIUD010000236.1:0-3294 GCA_037440485.1 Chlorobiota bacterium | reverse complement strand
CACGTTTGCCAGCAGTGCTTGTGCGGTGCAGATGTTCGACGTGGCTTTATCTCGTTTGATATGCTGCTCGCGTGTCTGCAGGGTCATGCGGTACGCGGGATTGCCCTCGGCATCAATGGATACACCGATGATGCGACCGGGCATGTAACGAATGTAGCGCTGGTGACTAGCAAGAAAAGCGGCATGGGGACCACCGTATCCGAGCGGAACTCCGAATCGCTGTGCCGAGCCAACGACAATGTCTGCACCCCATTGACCGGGTGGTTCCAAAAGACAGAGCGCAAGCAAGTCAGTCGCGACAGCGAGCAGAGCGCCTGCCTGGTGAAGCCGATCAGCAAGATCGCGATAATCCTCGATAGCGCCAATGCCGTTGGGGTATTGAACGATTCCGCCGAGGGTCTGTTCATCGAATGTCCACGATTGCCATGGCATAATGCGCAATTCCACGCCTAATGCCTGACATCGCGTTCGAAGTACTGCCAATGACTGCGGGAAGAGCGTTTCGTCAGCGTAGAACACATTTCGCGTGCTCGTGTAACCGGCTATGGAGAACATCATGTGCATTGCTTCGGCGATAGCAGTGCCCTCGTCGAGGAGCGATGCGTTAGAAACCTCCATGCTGACCAAATCACTGACCATCGTTTGAAACGTGAGCAGTGCTTCCAACCGACCCTGTGCGATTTCAGCTTGGTAGGGAGTGTAGGGTGTGTACCAACCTGGATTTTCGATCACGTTTCGCTGGATAACCGGCGGTGTAAACGTGCCGTAGTATCCCATGCCGATAAACGAGCGAAAGCGACGATTTTTTGAGCCGAGCGAGCGGAGCCGTTGGAGGACTTCCTGTTCGGTCATCGGAGCTGGGAGGTCCAATTCACCGCGGAGCTGAATGTCGGCAGGTACAACGGCAGCACTGAACGCATCGAGGTCAGAAAAACCGAGCGTCTCGAGCATGCGGTCTATGTCGCCTGGGCGGGGACCAATGTGGCGGAGCGCGAAGCGATCACAGGGTGAATTCATGGTAGGGCTGCTCTGGGAACGGTGATCACAAAATCAAAAGCCCACTTGACGTCTGAAAGTGGGCTAGGAGTGCGGAACCGACGGGACTTGAACCCGCGACCTCTGCCTTGACAGGGCAGCGCTCTAACCAGCTGAGCTACGATTCCACGTGAACCAGACACAGTGGACATAAGGGGACTCGAACCCCTGACCTCTTGAATGCCATTCAAGCGCTCTACCAACTGAGCTATATGCCCACAGCGTTTCGTCATTGGTGCGCAAAAATACGGTCTCATCGGCTGTCTGTGCAAGTTGGATATTCGATGGATGCTCTCCTGTGCGCGATGTATGTGTGTGCTCAATGACTGCATCGAGTAGCACCGTAGCATATTTGTACTGTACGACTCTATCTTTTGGCTGCCGACACATGATTCGCACCGTGACCGAACAAAGTCTCTACGAGCTTTTCTTGGAGCATGCTGACGACGCTCGCGCACAGCATGCAGAAATGCTCTGGGAGTCGGTTTTGGCAGCAAAAGCCAACCCAGTAACGGTTGGTACGCGTGCGCTCTTTCTGCACTGGTCTGCTGCGTCGAGTGTTCAATTAGTTGGCGACTGGACATATTGGCAACCGAGTGCACCGATGCATCGCGTCGCCGGAACTCAACTGCATTACATCGTGCTAGAGTTCCCCGACGATGCACGGCTGCAGTACAAACTTGTTGTTGATGGACAATGGACGCTCGACCCAGCAAACGCACGGGTTGTTGAGGAGGGCTTCGGATACAACAATGAGTTCTGGATGCCACGGTATCAAGACCGCTCCTTTCTCGACATCGGGCGTGATGTTCCGAACGGATTACTCCTGCGTGAGTCGGTCGAAAGTGCCATGCTGGCATCTCACCGGGAGGTGTACTACTACCTTCCAGCGTTGTCGCCGACACCGCCAACAATGAATTTGTTGATTGTCCACGATGGCTACGAAGCAATTCGGCTTGGGAAATTCCCTCAGATTCTCGACAACCTCCACGCTATTGGGCTTATTGCACCGACGGCAGCATGTTTTCTCTCGCCGCGTGATCGCAATGTTGAATACGCGACGAGCGATGCATACATCCGTTTCTGTGTTGAGGAATTGCTTCCGTTAATAGCCGAGTTCTATTGCCAGCGTGGGACTGCCGTTGCTTATGATCCCAAATCCGTGGCAGTGACGGGTGCATCGCTTGGTGGGTTGTTGGCAACGAAAACTGCGTTACTTTATCCCGACGTCATCGCGAACGTTCTTGCGCAGTCACCATCGTACTGGTGGAATCGCGGTGAGATTTTCCGCATGCCGGAGTTGACCAATGCTCGGAAATTGCGAGTTGTACTTCAAACGGGGACGATCTGCGATGCACGCGACCTCGCAGCATTGATGGCGCGCCGACTGCGCATGTTGGGTGCTCGCGTTGAATACCTCGAATATTCTCAGGGGCACACCTGGGCGAATTGGCGTTCGACTTTTGCCGATGGTGTGCGATCACTCTTTCCCAACGATTCTCCTGTCTTGATCACATAAACGGAACTTGTTGCCATGGAACGTACCGTACTCTGCATAGCGGGTGCTCTGTTTGGGCGACCATTTCTTCTTGAAGCAAAGCGGCTCGGCTGGCGCGTCTTCTTGATGACCGAAGAAAAATACCTCCACGATGCCTGGCCGCGCGATCAGATTGATGAAATTTTTGCCGTTCCCGATCTCTACGATGAAAAAGTTGTCCGGAATGTGGTAACCTACCTTGCGCGCACAACGCGCTTTGATCGAATCGTCGGCTTAGGTGAATTCGATATCGAGGTTGCTGCAGCGCTGCGGGAACACACACGCATCGGCGGGATGGGCGAGACAACCGCTCGGTACTTCCGCGACAAACTCGCAATGCGCATGAAGGCTCGCGACGAAGGTATCCGCGTTCCGGAATTTGTGCGCATCCTGTACCATCCCGATATCGCCGAGTTTATGGAGCGTGTCGAGCCGCCCTGGGTGCTCAAACCACGCATGGGCGCGTCCTCGGCAAAAGTTCGCAAGGTGTACCATCCCGGCGAGGTCTGGGAACAGCTCGACCAACTCGGCGACAAACAATCGTCGTACCTGCTCGAACAGTACGTTCCCGGCGATGTCTATCACGTGGATTCTATTGTGTGGAATTACAAGCCCGCTTTCGCGATCGTTTCGCGTTACGGAATGCCGATGCTCGATCTCAATACCAGTGGAGGCATTTTTACAACCCGCATGGTGCGTCGCAATAGCGAGGAAGAACGAGC
>JBBIUD010000235.1:0-3295 GCA_037440485.1 Chlorobiota bacterium | reverse complement strand
TAACCGAATGTGATCAGGAAGATTCAAGGTGAATTCCACCAGTCGGTAATCCAAAAATGGGACACGTGCCTCGACCGAATGTGCCATGGTGATTTTGTCAACACGCATCAAGAGCAGTTCAGGCAAGCGGTGCTCGAATTCATACCACACCATTTGCTGCAGGAGTGTTGGGTTCGGGAGGACACGTTCTGCATCCTGATGCAGCGCTCGTGCATAATTCCGCGGATAACGGGCAAGCTCAGACCATTGCCGTGTAAAGAGCAGCTCCAGGTACGTTGGGACAAGATCAACGCCTCCACCCCAGTACGGAGGATCACCCGCAGCAGACCGACGCACATAGTCGAGTGCACGATAAGCACCCCGCTGCTGGAAAAATGGCTTGACGATCACGTACATCGCATGGTGCAACGGTTGCGGCAACACCTGATAGATGCGCCACCAACGACGCCAGAGATTCCATTCTCGCAGCATCCACGGATAACCAACGAATTGCTCGTCGCTCCCTTCCCCGACCTGAATAACGATTGTTCCCGACTCACGCGTTAGCTTGGCAAGAAAGTACAACGGAATGCAGACCGGATCACCGTTGGGTTCATCTTCGTGCCAAGCCATGGTCTCCAGCAGTGGTAATGCATCCTGATCGGTAATGAGGACTTCGTGGTGTGCTGTGCCAAAAAGCTGACTGACGCGACGTGCGTAAGTATGCTCGTTGTAGCGATCCAACCCTCGAAACCCGACGGTGAAGGTTTCAACCGGGCGATCCATCAACTCTGCCATCAGCGCTACATTGATGCTGGAATCAAGTCCACCGCTGAGAAAGACGCCAAATGGTACATCGCTCATCATTCGGTCGGCTACAGCTTGTCGCAGGAGTCGAATAATCTCGCTCTCCGCCTCAGTGTGCGACATACGCTTGACCTCCGGCATGACACGCGGAGTCCAGTAGCGTCGGCGGGAAATTTCTCCGTTGGCGTGCACTCGGAGAAGATGCGCAGCAGGAAGCTTTGAAATACCCCGAAAGAGAGTGCGCTCGTGGCTTGTCATCGAGAAGCACAGATAATTCGGCAGCTCTTCCCATTCAACGTCCCGTACCACTGCAGGGTGCTCTAAGAGCGCCTTGATCTCAGAGGCGAACACAAACCGCCCATCGCGATACCACCAGTAGAACGGTTTTTTCCCGATGCGATCGCGAGCGCAGATGAGCTCGCCAGCTTGGTCGTCCCAGATTGCCAGTGCCCACATGCCGTGCATGCGTTCAAATACCTGCTCTCCCCAAGCAGCGTAGCCATAGAGTATGGTTTCCGTATCAGTCTGTGAGCGGTAGCGATAGCCCATCGCTTCCAATTCCTGCCGAAGCTGGCGATGGTTGTAAATCTCACCGTTGAACACAATCGTAAAGCGCCCGTCTGGTGTGGACATCGGTTGATGACCAGCCAGCGATAAATCAATGATCGCCAACCTGCGAAACCCTAAGCCACATCGCCGATTCGGAGAGATCCATGTTCCTGCATCATCAGGACCACGGTGAGCAATCGTCTGACTCATTCGCTCGAGCAGTTCCGTCGTAATAGTCGGCTCGGCGGCCGCATACTCGACAACACCGACAATTCCGCACATAACAGTTAGCCCACAATGGTTGTCACTGCACCAACAACAAACCAACCGATCACCAGCGCGGCACCAACACACCGAATCCAGCGATGCGCACTAATGCCCGTTGCAAATGCTCCACCCCACCAGAGCACACACACGAGCATTGTCGCATCCATCGGAAGATGATGCAGCATTGCGAATGCAGCACCCAGACTCCAGTGCGGCTGGCTCTGCTGGTGGATCAATGCCGGAGGAGAAAAAAGTCCCACACTCAAGCCAAGCACAACCGGAACAACTGCACCCAAACTGATTCCCCGCAACCGACAGCAAGCGTCTGCTGGTTTGTACACCCACAGCAATAGACCAAGCAGTGACGCCGACCAGATCGCATGCAAAACGAAACGGCGCGAAATATCCGCATCTGGCGTTAGAATCGGCGCCAGTACATCACCCACGATGGGGATGTTCTCCGTCAGAAACGACTGTCCGATATTATAGGCATCGGCTGCACGGCGGTCAGCGGGAAGAGTTGTGCCAATCCACGTCGTCATCAAAACAAGCAATAGCAGTGGTAGCCAAACAGCCGAACGGCTACCCAAGCGGTAACCACCAGCAACAACCAGTGCAGCGATTCCAGCGACGGCTGCAATAAGGGCAGACGTTGCAGTTTGGTGAATGGCAATCAGCAGTGCACCGTAAGGTTGGCGTGCTATCTGCGCATGCGATACAAGCGCTGCATTCCACTGTACCGCACTATCGGCAACGGGAACAAGCAGTCCGTGATGCGGTGGAACGCTATCGAGCATTACCCATTCTCCTTGCCGTACCAGAGTATCGCCGGTCAGGTCAGTCACAACAGTCTCTGCTACGAAAAGACGTCTTGTGACTGGCGCACTCGATGGTTGGTACTCAAGCGCAATAATCGCCCCGGTCACGACCGCAACGACATAGCTCCCGCAACCGACCATCCACAGGAGCTGCTCAATGCGGTTTTTGTGCATCATCAAAGCGAGAGAAAGTACGCCATGAGCTGCTCGATCTGTTGAGCCGATAACTGCGGCACTTGATACATTCCGCAGGCAAGACGCTGCCGCATTGCTTCGAAGAGCACCACAGCGCAGGCAACAGAAATATTGAGGCTCTGCACCATGCCAACTTGGGGAATGATAAGATTTGCATCAGCCAAACTGCACGCTTCCACACTCAAGCCTGTATGTTCATTGCCAAATGCAATCGCAACTGGTTCGGTGAGGTCAAAGTCGTAGAGGCTTTGAGCGGGTTGTCCAAGGCATGTTGTAACTATGCGCATGTGCTGGGAGCGCAGCGCTGCATAGCATTCCTGGATGCTGCGATGCTTGACAAGTCGCACCCACTTGCGTGCACTCGCACTGGAGCGCTCACCCAGTTCGGGAAAATGTTGGTTGCCTGTGTACACAAGGTGCACATCCAAAACACCCACAGCATCGCACGAGCGGATTACCGCCGAGACATTATGCGGATCATGGACGTTCTCAAGAATTACCGTCAGTGTTGGCTGCCGATGGTGCAGCATGCGGAGTATCTTGGCACGGCGCTGCTCGGTACCTATCGGCGATACACCAGACGATAGCATCGGGTCGTCAGGTTGGCTCATTATTTATCGGCTTCACCCATGACCGGATCAATACCACCGATGATTGCCACAATATCAGCGACCATCGAA
>JBBIUD010000234.1:0-3310 GCA_037440485.1 Chlorobiota bacterium | reverse complement strand
GACACTCACACCAACAACAACACTGCGCGGTGGAGGGCGGATACTTCTGGCTAATAGTGATGTCCTACCGATCGCTGGTGTTGCGCTCGAACAGCGCGCCCCCAATTTTCTGCTGACGGTTGATGCCAGCACAAGTGCACGATTACCGATAAGCACCGACCTTGGGAGTATCCAAGCGGAGCGTACACACGTTCTCTTACTCCGCGTCGAAAGAGCTGATAGCACCATTCCAATTGCTGCGAGTGCATTTCTCCGATGGCGCCCCAGTATGAACGAGTACTTTCCTGTTATCCGTGGCGACACAGTCGTTGGCGTTGAGGTCCATTCTACGCAGCGACTTCGACCGGCGAGTGGTGTGATCGTTGAGTCTTCGCTCTTGGTTGGGAATATGCAGGTTGCATCGCAACTGGTTGCCAATTTCGAGGGTGCACACCGCGTTCCATTTCTCTACGGTACGGTATCGTTGCGGTATCAACATCGGATCGGTCGAAATCGGCTTATCGGGGAGTTATTTGTTCGTGGTCGAACGAGTGTCGTCGCTGATCGGTTTCTTCCGTTCGCGTGGGCATATGTGCAGGGGAATCAATGGCTCCCTGCTGCATTCGATGGTGCCACGCTCAGCATAGCGGCAGAGCTTGGAAATGCAACGGTGAAGCTTGCAATGGGGAATATTGCCTCGACGTACTATGCTACGCTCTCAACTTTTCCTCAACTTGACCGACATATAACACTGAGCATTGCGTGGACATTCTTCGATTAACCAACGGACGGGCGCCAATGCTCGCTGTTACCAAGCGGTGACATGCCTCAGCGGATGAGATCGAGGGAAGGGATTCGCCTCTGTGTCGAGTATGGATGCTCTCTCCACGCTATCGAAAGGTACACGTCAAACATTGGTGTTGTCCGATGGAGCATCTTTTCCCGACAGAAGCCGAACAACTTCGCGCATTGGAAGTTTGTCACCAGGCATATCGCTTGCATCGCGAAGGACGAATTGAGGAAGCGATCAATCTGTATCGTGAGAGTATTCAACTGCACCCAACGCCCGAGGCGCATACATTTTTGGGGTGGGCATATTCTTTCCGAGGCGAGTACCAGCAAGCGATTGCTGAGTGCCTGCGGGCAATCGAACTCGACCCAGACTATGGAAATCCGTACAACGACATTGGCGTGTACTTGATGGAGCTGCGTCGGTTCGATGAAGCTGAACAGTGGCTTGCCAAGGCGATCGCTGCTCCTCGGTATGCAACGCGCCACTATGCGCACTATAACATGGGCAGGCTCTACGAGCGGAGAGGGAAGTGGATTCGCGCGCTGCACCAGTATTATACCGCACTCATGCTGGAGCCAAGCTACCACCCGGCAGCACTGGCACTGTTGAATCTGCAAGCCAAGCTAAACTAAGCGCGGACCAAATGCTCGAACGGGCAGCATCGGAAACCGTGGCGGCACCCACTGCACACTCTGCACGACTGGAATCGGTGTATGAGTTACCCGGTGGCGCTCCACTGATGCCATAGCGAGCGCAATGGCAAGCGCAAGCTGCCAGATGCGACGACGCAACCGCTCAGTCCAACGATGCCACCAATTCATTGACCAGATGCGACGCTGTGATATTTTCAGCTTCAGCTTGAAAGTTGAGCACAATCCGATGCTGCAGAACCGATGCAGCGATGGCATCAATGTCGGCAATCTCTGGTGTGAATCGTCCATCGAGTGCAGCGCGTGTCTTTGCACCCAAAACCAGGTACTGCGACGCCCGTGGACCTGCACCGTAGCTCACATAGCGACGAACAATATCGAGCGAGGATGTCTGCGGACGTGTTGCCTGCACAAGGCGAACAGCATAGGTAACAACGTTCTCGGCTACCGGCACGCGGCGGACGAAATTTTGAAACCGAATGATGTCGGTTGCATGCAGCACTTTTGAGACACTGGGCATAGACTCCAGTGTTGTTGACTGCACGATTTTGACTTCCTCTTCAAAGGAGGGGTAGTCGAGTTGCAGCATAAACATGAAGCGATCGAGTTGTGCCTCGGGGAGCGGGTAGGTGCCTTCTTGCTCGATCGGGTTTTGCGTTGCAAGAACGAAAAACGGTTCGTCAAGTGCATAGGTCGTTCCTGCTGCCGTGACCCGATGCTCCTGCATTGCTTCCAGAAGCGCTGCTTGTGTTTTGGGTGGTGTGCGGTTGATCTCATCGGCAAGGACGATGTTGGCAAAGATTGGTCCGCGTACAAATCGGAATTGTTTGGCACCTGTCGAAATGTTCTCTTCGATGACTTCTGTTCCGGTGATGTCGCTCGGCATCAAGTCGGGGGTAAATTGAATGCGGGAGAATTTCAGGTCAAGTGTATCGGCAATTGTGCGGACAATAAGTGTCTTTGCCAAGCCCGGCACACCAACCAGAAGGCAGTGTCCCCGCGCAAAGAGCGAGACTAAAAGCTGCTCAATAATGCGTTCCTGACCAATGATAACTTTTGCAACTTCGGTGCGAACGCGGGCAATAGCTGCCCCAAGCTCTCGGAGCTGTTCGATGTCAGAACTCATCGCGTGCATTGTCAGTGGGTGAAACGTCGGGTGCGTTGACACATCGCGTGGAATATTATTGTTGCTCTTCTTCCAGCAGAACATGCTGTGGCGTGCCGTAGGGCGAGAGCATCATCTCCAGCGATTGGCGTTCGCCGACAGCCGCAATGAGTAAACGCGATGGTGAAAAAATGCTCTGCTGAACGGGAAGAAGTTGGGAAGCTGTGAGCTGATCGAGCTGGGCAAGCAGTTGTCCGTAGTAGTCGTTCGGTAGTTCGTTGAGTGCAAGTTCAATGGCAATCGAGGCAATGCCATCGGGCGTCTCGATGCTTTGCCAAAATGTGCTGTAGAGATATTGCCGTGCTGCCAATAGTTCATCATCCCGAAATGGCTCAGTTGCTAGTTGCTGCCACTGCTCTTGGAGCAGCTCGATCATTCGCGGGAAATTCTCCGGTGTGGTACTGGTACTGAGCACAAACGTGCCAGACTGTTTGCCGGCTGTCAGTCCTCCATACGCACCGTAGGTAAGCCCTTCGTGTTCGCGAACGAGCAGGTTTATGCGCGAACGAAAATGCCCGGCAAAGGCGGTGCTCACAAGAAGCGTCGCGGCATAGTCGCTGCTGGTATAGGGCAGTGCCGGCACACCAAGCCGCAGTTCGACCTGGTCGGTCTTGATTCCTTGACCAACACCGATGGCTGGTGGTGGGTCTGCCGGTGCGGGTATCGGGTGACTTTGGCTAAAACCTAACGGTGCAAACGAGCGCTCCAGAAGTGGTCCAACTG
>JBBIUD010000233.1:0-3327 GCA_037440485.1 Chlorobiota bacterium | reverse complement strand
GCAAAGCCTGCCATACACACGGCAGCACCTGAAATGGATTGACGAACGCGCTCGCTTTTCCAGAGAGCAGTGACTTGTGAAAGGATTGCCGTTGGTTTCCGTTCGGACCTGACAGTCTGCACCCATATCGGAAACCAGCGCCAGTAGTGCTCTGGGTAGTACGAGGCATCCTCATGGAAAAGAAGAGTGGTGTTTGTTGTATCGGTTTTCTCTGTCGGGTCCATGCTGTAGCTGAGCAGAAGCTGCGGTATTGCGCCGAGTACTGGTGTGGTGCTCTTGAACACAGGGATAAGCAGTGGAGCCTCTTGGGGTATTCCTTCACCGCGCTTTCTCACTTGGACATGTACGAAATATGCGTCGTTGGGAATGATGCAGTCGGCGCGGAGCGTGGAAGAATCGCTGCCGACAAATTTCACGGCATAGTTGGCAAATGGGCACGAGTAGCTATTGACAATAAGCTGAACAAACAGCCCTTGTGACGAGCGGTAGGCAGCAGTGGTATCGCGGAGGTTGTAGGTAATCGTCAACGGTTGCCCCTGCTGGGGAGGATAGGGGGTTACTGTGAGTGCTCGGTTGGGCAGAGGAGCAAATCCAATTTCTGGGTTATCATTGACCCACGTTCCGCACCCGATCGTAAACACTACAACCCACAGAATGACTGCATACTTCATGGATGAAACCGAGCAGAGTGACACTAAAAATCAGGGAGTGGTGCATCAATGACTGCACCACTCCCAACATTCGCTCACGGTCTGGGGTATTCCGGTGGAATCTGGTCGTATTCGTTAACCAGAAGTTGGGCGGAGGGTGGTGGATCGGGCGGCAGTTGCGTTCCAACTGCTGCTGCAGCGTCGCGGGTAAGGTTGTACCAGTAGTCAACGGTGTTACAGCTTGGACATGGATCAGTACCACCAACCATCTCGATTCGATAGACTGCTACCCAGTCCCAGAGGTGGCAGCTAGATCCCGGAGGGCGGCATTGGTAGTTATCCCCACCCCAATGGTCAACCCACATGAACTCCCAATGACCAGCCTTCGGACTTCCTGGGTTATGATAATGCTTGATGAGGTAACGAGCCTCAACAGTGGTAGCGACAATGAGTGTACACACAATCACTACACCAACAGAGAACAGTTGTTTGGAAAGCATATTTCATCTCATGATTGGTTGAACATTTCCTTACCCGCATTCAACGGGAGTGCCGCCGTTGGAGCGCCAGAGAGCGCGACTCCTATAATCGCAGTTTCCGCCAGTTCTCCCGCGCGCCAGTCGCGGACGGCACGCTGGGCAATCTGGAAAGTCAGCTCAGACGCCAGCAGTGGTACACAGCAGAGTGTCAATGTGAAAAACAGCAGCATCATGCATTACTTCGGCAGACGAAGTTGGTACAGACGCCAGCGGCTTTTCTTCCTCGTAGTGTTCGATGGCAATCGGCAGATTATTTGTATGGTGTCGCATGTCCAGCAATGTGTTCAAGTGGGAGCTTCCACAGTTGAGCAGATTTTCGCTTCCACTGGTAGAGAAGCGCCAGATTATTGTCCGCGATTCCACAGAAGACAACCTTTTGCAGTTCATCATCTACCAAGCATGGTGTGACGGTAGCGTACCACCTTGTTTTTGTTTTGAAGTTGTAGCCTTGAAGCACAACAGCAACATGTGCTTGGGCAGGGGGTGTATCGAGACTTTCTTTAGTGCGAACATGAATGAGTATGCAACTATCGCCTGCGAGCATACCACCAACGCAGTGCCACTGCTCCTCGGGACTATCAGCATATGGCTTACCGATTTGGTAAAACGAAGGTGTCGTATCTATGGGAAGACTGTATCGGATTAGGGATGCGCTTGCTTGGCTGTAAAAGATAAGGCTGCCATCAGTGCAGCCGATAGGGGTAAGCTGCTCATTAGTTGTTTGCCCTGAGACCGCTGCAGTAGTTGGGAGTGTGCCTGAGAAGTTATCCCATACAGCAACAATATGGGTTGGCTCATCACTAGTCGAGGAGTATAGCTTGCCTACTGCAGCCAGTCGGGATGTGCATTGCAGCAGCTTATCGTAAACGATCGGCGCACTCTCGTCCTTTACAATTTTCGCTGCAGAATTCCATTCGATATGGTTGTGCCGAAGTGGCACAAGGTAGTATGCATAGTGAGGAATCTGATCGGTGAAGCCATCGAGAGCAGATAGCCAGAGATGAACGCTCCGTGTGCTATCGAGGAGCAAACCATACAGGTAGAGAGGATACAGCCGATTTGCACGTGATGCTCGTACTGGCAGGCTTGTATCATTCCCAACGAAGCGGTAACTATCGTCGGCATCAATAGGGTAGCGGTTGATGATAGTCCCGTGGTCAGGGGAAATGCAGAGTACGGAGCTTAGCCATGTATCGAGCAACCAGAGGCGAGAGCCTGCATCCAACGTCGCGTCGGCAATGTGACCCACCAAGAATGGAAGTTCAAGTATCTGTGCACTGTTTGCCGTGCGGATGCTGTCACACACAGCGCGAGTTTCAACTTTGCGGAAAAAGTGGAGCCCGATTGCACGCCGTAGTTCTTTCCCTGTCTCGTCGAATTCAATCATGCTGGGATATGTTTTGACATTATAGCTTCTGCTTATCGAGCGGTGGAAGTCGCCGATGATTGTGTCTACTATGAACCACTTGGATTGCTCTGCCAGAAGATGCTGTTCGCGTGGATTATCGAGGGCAACGCAGAGAATTGTCCGCCGAGGTGGAGATTGCTGCCGATACTGTTGGGCGTAGTAGTTGATTTCAGTATTTTGACAACTGAAAAAGTGAAGCTTGCCAATGAAAAACACAACGCAGGAATTGAAAGGCTGTGCCCCCACAAAAGTTGAGCTACCAACGATCAACAGGACTACCTTTAGGAAATTCATTGTTGACCTCTCGCTAAGTGACGGGTGCTAAAATAGTAGGGTGAGGAAATATCATCCTCACCCTTGGCAATCAAAGTTGGAATGTCAGATTCGATGACCAACGAGCCACGCGTTTCTAATGGCAGGGTGGTTGATAACCGACCGCCGTCGCCCATGCCTGAAAATCAGTGTAGCACTGACTGTCCGGAAGAAGTTCGTAGCCAATGGTGATTTGCTGTGGCGTCTCTAGATAGAGAGGTACGCGTAATCGGTTGAATCCAGTCCCAGCGCAGGATCCCGGAGAGCCATCCTCAAAGAAAAAGATTGCATAGATGTCGTCGCTGACGTGCTGGATAGAGGCGTAAAATGTAACGCAGACAACGTTGTAGGGTGCTACGCATGCGAGAAATTCGCTACAATCAGAGCGGGAAAGCACTGTTTTGGTCCCCATAACGAT
>JBBIUD010000232.1:0-3331 GCA_037440485.1 Chlorobiota bacterium | reverse complement strand
ACACTCGACCGCACCAAGCGCGGTGGTGGGATTTCGTTGGCGTTTTCTTGTGTTGCGGAGCTTCCCCACTGGTCAAGGCTACCGCACGAGAGTGCTTCGGCCTCGCTGGCAAGGCTGCCGCCCTTTTTGGCAAAGGCCTTGTCATTGAAGGTTGCACGCACGTAGTAGCCAGCGTTAACGTCTGCCCGCGCGCTCGCAAGGCTGGGCAGGTACACCGTCGTCGAACCAACCTGCAGCGGCAGTGCACCGATGGATGCGTCAGCCTGGAACAGCCCACGGAGAGTTATGTCCATTGCGGCAGACGTGCAGTGAGAGCCACCACAGGCGCTCCAGTGCCGGCGTAGATCAACAAAGTCTGACGAGCCGTTATAGCTCCCCACGTGGTCGTAGGCCTGGGTGTAGTGACCCAACGGATACCCTGAGTAGTCTAGGTTCACATTGGCGTTGAGCCCACCGCCTGCACGAGCTGTAAGGCGGAAGCGGCTCCCTTCTCGCCAGAATCGGTAGAAGTATCGGGCACAAAATTCCGTTCCCACGCCCAGACCACCATGGTGCGGAAGCTGCACACCGCCGACGGAGAGTTTCGCGCCTGCGACAATCGCCCCGCTGATATTGCCGTACAGTTCCCCTTGGGTTGGACAGAGCCGGGCGCGAAGCTCTCCCAACCGAACGAATCCTTTCGCGACAACAGCGACTCCAAGAATATCGCTTCCAAAGGATTCCTCCATGTCGGCGATGATCCATTCCCGACTCAATGGACCAAGTTGCAGACAAGAGCCTCCCGACCCGAACGTTGCACTCGCTCCGGCGCTAAAGAGTGGTGTATTGAGGAAGTTGACCTGCACACTCCCCCCCAGGGACACGTCCATTGAGGATGCCGTGTGCGTATAGCTCGCCCATGCCGTACCTGTGGCAAGCCGAATTTGGGGCAATAAGGCAAGCGATCCATCGAGATCCAGTTGCGTGCTTCTACCGAATGCCAGGCTTGTTGTCGCGCTCAGGCGATACACCTGCAGTGCCGGATCGGCAAACACGAGTCCTCCGCGCAAGAGCAAATCCACACCGCGATCGGGCACTACTGCCGGAGGCGGACTCAGACCCGCTTCGGTGATCACATCCCGACGATAGCCATCGAGTCGCACATGCCAACCGGCACCGAGCAATCCGCCAACCAGATGGAATGCCCCCGGAACAATTGGAACTCCTCCCGGGACTGCCGCCGCCCCTTGGAAAAACCAGAAGCGGAAGGGATTGGTCGTATCCGCACTCCCAAGAGCAAAGTCAACCTGCGCGTTTAGGCCTCCCAAGCACTCGAACTGACCAGTCAGGCGACCCAACAGACCGCGGACCGGGATACTGCCCACCCGTTGATCGCCCCAGGTGAGCATTCCACTCAAGCGGAAGGCACCAGCGATGCTGGTGTTGACGTAGGCCCCCTCGCTCGTCATCGCACCATCGTCCCAAATGCGCAGTCGCCGCACCCGGAATCCATTCCCTCCACTCGGTAGTGCTGCCTCTGCATCAAGCTCAAGCCCACCGCTGAAACCGACCCACCAATGCTGGTCGCTCCCGGCACGTGCACCGTAACCAAGCCCAATCTCCTGTGCCTGGACCGTTAGATTCGCCACAGTTAGATTTGCCCACCGCGAAATATCCATCCATCCTTCAGCAGCGGCAAGCTCGATTTCACCGGTGTTCCAAATGCGCAGGCCGTAGAAGTCCGCACTCCCGGTTGGATTTGTCGCCGGCGCTTGGAGCGTGAGGTGACTGAACTCAATGTACCCTCGACGCGCTCCCTGCGGAGGATCGAGGATCTCGAGGGTGCCATCGCGAAGCGTCAACAGTGCCAGTGAACCAAAGCGGAGCTGGAGACCTCCTCGGAGAGTCAACACGCCATTCCATCGCCACCGCGTGCCATCGTCGTACGCCGCCAGTCGAATAGTGATGCTATCGAGCGCCGTCCACGATGAAGGGCGTCGAAGTGCAGCCGGAGGAATCACAGTCCCTCGAGCGCTGATACTCTGCAGTGTTCCTTGACAAATGCGCACGGTTACCGAATCAACCCGGACCGCAAATCCCCCAATCGTCAACGTATCAGGACTGCTCAGAACTGTTGCCATGCTCACGCGGATCTTCTGCCCGTTCCCTTGATCGAAGAGGGCAGAACTGGCAAGCACAAGCGTATCGTCTCCCACCTGGAGTCGGGCACGAAGGTTCGGCACATAGATCCCACGCCACCGTGTATCGTGCCAGGCTGGATTGTTACACAGTCCTGCTGGTGGAACGTTCCTTGGATTGACTTCATCCGACAGATCCAGTACGAGTGTATCGGCATCGGCTCTGAGCTGGGGCATCCCGAGCACACGTGCGTCCCGTATGCGGGCTTGGAGAACAGCGATCAGGTCCGCCTTTCCTCCACTGAGCCGAAGACGCAATGCCGCTCGCAGGGGCGTTCCGCCACTGACAAGGCATGGGAGTACCACTTCCCCGCTTCCGAATAGGTAGGGCGTCACTCGGGGTGGATGCTGCGCGGTATCAACGTCAATGCGTCCATCGAGCGTATCCAACCGCACTTCGAAACACGGACCGACAAGCAATCCACTGCCATCGCATGTCCACGGCACCGGAAGCGGCACCTGCTGGCGTTCGATACCGGTTACAGACAATGGCAACCTCACTGCCACACTATCGGCATTACGGCATCCCCATCCCCATTGACTCCACTGCGCGATCCACGCACCATCGAGCAAGGCAGCACTACTGCTGATGGTCAACTGCCCCAGGCGCAGCGTCAACAGACCATACTGCCTGATAACATTGAGCGGAACAACGAGTGCTCCACTTACCAACCGTGCCGTACCCGCCGCTGTTGGACGACTCACCACGATATCGTCGAACGAAATCACGACCGAATCGCCTAAGAGCGGGATCCACAACGACCCACTGCCACTGATGGTACAGGGTGAGGTCGTACAGGAGATTGCACCGCGGACCACCAGCATAAATCCGCCGGGCAGCTCGATACGACGGACGATACTGCCGGTATCTATCGGCTGTGTTCCTCCGGTGAGGGTGAGAGTGTCGCCGCTTGGCTGCCTCGTTGTGGTATCGCTGGGCACACCTGCACCGGTCATAGTGGGAGCAAAGCGGAACCGGAAGATTTCGCTTTTGCCGTTGTTGCGCGTTGCTGGGCGTCCTTTTATATCGAGCGCGGAAACCTGCCACACAAATCCGATTGCTTGAGGGAACGCAGTAAACGGAATATCGGTTGGCACGTACTGATACAGCGGCACGCTGAGCCCACTGGCGTTGATCACCGGTGCATTGCGAT
>JBBIUD010000231.1:0-3332 GCA_037440485.1 Chlorobiota bacterium | reverse complement strand
ACTGGCAAAATGCTCTGGTGTCATGCGACAGTCAGCGCCCCATTGGCTGCAGGCACGAGCAACGCGATCGTGATCGGTTAGGATGACCACGGCGTCGAAGCCATTGGCTGCCGTTGCCGCACGCCAAATGCGCTCTAGCATGGATTGTCCGTCCAGGTCGCAAAGTACTTTTCCTGGAAAGCGCTCCGAATGGTACCGGGCTGGTATTGCGATGATTGCCGTCACTGCTGCTGCGGATAAAATGGCATCCGGACAATACGTGCAGCACTGCTCCGCGTGCCAGTAACAATCTCGATAACTGTTCCTGGCTCGCTCAATGACACAGGAACGTACCCCATACCAATCGGCACGCCCAATGATGGCGAGATTGAACCGCTGGTTACACGCCCGACGGGTATGCCCTGCTGTGCGATAGTGTAACCATGGCGAGGAATAAAGCGCTCGGACTCGACAACAAAACCAACGAGTTTACGCTCGACACCGCGCTCCTTTTGTGCCAGCAATGCTTGCCGCCCGATGAAATCGCCTTTTTGCAGCTTTGTTATCCATCCCAAGCCAGCCTCCAGTGGCGTCGTCGTTTCATCAATATCGTTGCCATAGAGGCAATAGCCTTTTTCCAGGCGGAGTGTATCGCGGGCGCCAAGCCCGACCGGTTCGATACCGCAAGAAGCGCCTGTCTCCATGATCGCCATCCACACCTTTTCCGCCGTTGCCTCATCACCGCGGAAGTAGAGTTCAAAGCCGAGCTCGCCGGTGTATCCGGTGCGGGAAATGATCATCGGTACACCCGCAAGCTCACCACTGACAAAGGCGTAGTAGGGAATGTGTTCAAGCGACTCAGACGTCAACGGCTGCAGTGCTTCAATCGAGCGAGGTCCTTGGACAGCCAGCAAGTTGATCTGCTCGCTTATGTTGCTGAGTGTGACGTTGAAGTGCTGTGCATGCGATGATACCCACTGCCAGTCTTTTTGTTCGCAAGCGCCGTTGACGACGAGCATAAAATGTTCATCACCGAGACGGTAAACGAGCAAGTCATCAACGATGCCTCCCTCCGGCGTGCACATGGCTGAATACTGCGCTTTGCCTGGCGCAAGCTTCGATGCATCGTTGATCGTCACGTGCTGAACATATGCAAGTGCGTCGGGTCCACTGATCTCGAACTCACCCATGTGCGAAACATCGAAGACGCCGACGGCACTACGAACGACGTGATGTTCGTGCAGGATGCCCTTTGGGTAGTGTATCGGCATTTCGAAACCTGCAAAGGGGACAAGTTTTGCGCCCCATTGTTGGTGAAGTCGGTGGAAACGGGTGTACCGCATGGAGTAATTCCTCGAGAAAACGGGGGCAAAAATACACCGCCCTTCAGCCAAGCAGGAACATCTGGCGTAAATTGCAATGTGCTACACAACCAGTATGCATTCCATGAAGCAGGTGCTCACACTCGCTTTCGTCGTGTTGTACTCGGTGCACGCAACGACGCCATTTGAGCAGCTAACTGAGCAAATACGCCGTTCGACTGCGCTCGAATGCCGACTTCGTAGCAGCACAGGCGAAGATGTTCGCATCGTCGCCACGCGCGGTGGCAAATACCGCGTAGAAAGCAAAGAGCGCACCGTCGTCAGCAATGGATCTGTGGTGTGGAATTATCTGCCCACACAAAAAACGGTAACCATTGCCAGTCTTCCATCGAATGGCAGCGTGACATTCGACCGTGTCGTTTTCGAGCTTCTCCAGCGATACACCGCTGAACAGCAGCAGCGCGGGCGTGTTATTCTGCGTCCGACAGGGGAGCCACTCTACGGTGTGCAGCGCATCGTCCTCGACTTTCGTGGTAGCGCGCTTCGCACCCTTGCCATCGAGTTACAGAGCGGCATTCAGCAGTGGCAGATTCGTTCGTTGCGTTTTGATCGCCGAGTTTCGGAAGAGCAGTTCGAGTTTAGCGTTCCTGCTGGCATCGAAATTATTGACATGCGCTAATCTCCGCTACCCACTGCACGATTGGAAATTGCACAAAAGCCTCCTATTTTTGCACGAAACTATCCGTTGGCGGCGCGATGATCATCTATCAAGTTTTGTGCACGGTACCGCGCTCAGTCGAAGATGAATGGCGACACTGGATGATGCGCGAGCACATTCGCGATGTGATGAACACCGAAATGTTCGAGCGCGTCCATATTGCTCGTGTTCTCAAGCCAGAGCATCCATCGGATGTGCAGTACTGCATCCAGTACTACGCGCCGACGTTAGCGCACTACGAGCAGTATCGCATGGATTTTGCACCGGTGTTGCAGGCAGCGCACAACGCCAAGTACGGCGGCACAATTACTGTCGAGCGCACCGTCATGGAAACTATCGAGCTTGACGATGTTGAACAATCCTTTCCTACACAATGAGCAGAACTGTTACATTGCAGTCACTCGATCCGCGGGTGACGCGGCTTGGCATTCCAACTGAACAAGAACCGTTCGAGGGAGTCCCAGAAGGCTCGCACCTCCAGACATTCGAAGTCTTCCATCAGGCGAAAAGTGGCGCACGTCACATTCATGTTGGCAGTATCCATGCGCCGAACGCAGAAATGGCAATGGTCTTTGCCAAAGAGCAGTATGCGCGCCGCTCACAATGCGTCAACTTGTGGGTCGTCAAGACAAGCGAAATCATCACCTTTTCGCCTGACGATGCTGATCTTTTTGCAACAACACCTGAAAAAGACTATCGCGATGCCAGTGGCTATAAGGTGATGCAAAAAATCTTAGCGTGGAAACAGCGCACCGAGCAAGAACAATCATCGCAGAAACAACAATGACCGACGAATACCGCGCCGCACTCGAGGACCTTCTGTTCCGCATGGCAGACGATGCGCTCATCTATGGACATCGGAATAGTGAATGGACGGGCTTAGCGCCACTGCTGGAAGAAGACATTGCGTTTTCATCCATCGCTCAAGATAAGATTGGGCATGCGCTGGCTCTCTACCAGATGCTTACCAGCTTAGGACATCCCGAGCCGGATGCGCTTGCTTTTACACGGGACGAACGCCAGTTTCGCTGCTGCCACCTTGTGGAGCTGCCAACACAGGATTACGCAATTGCACTCATGCGTCATGCACTGTTTGACTATGCCGAACGCCATCGCTACGCATTGCTTGAAGAGAGCAGCTACCAACCACTAGCAGAGCTTGCGCGCAAGGTCCGCGGTGAAATCAAGTACCACATCTTCCATGCTAGCACATGGCTTCGGTTGCTCGGCACAGAAGGGACCGATGAAAGCCGCCTGCGGATGCAAGCTGCACTCGACGTGCTTTTCCCCTATGCGCTCGGCATCTTCGAGCC
>JBBIUD010000230.1:0-3352 GCA_037440485.1 Chlorobiota bacterium | reverse complement strand
CATCCATGCAGATGGCGCCGACGATGGGATAGCGTTTGCCACGGATGAGGCATTCGGCACGTCCGGTCAGCATGCGCGAGAAACCGTCGCCGTAACCGATCGGGATGGTGGCGATGGTCGTTGGGCGCTGTGCGGTGAAGGTGCTGCCATAGCTGACCGGCTCGCCGGCGCTGATTCGGCGCAGTGCGGTAACGGCAGTGCTGAGCCGAAGCACGGGTTGTAACTCTGGCGCGTGCGTTTCTCCGGGAGCGATGCCGTAGAGCCCAATGCCGATGCGGAGAGCGGTGTAGTGCGTTGCTGGGTGCTGGAGTGCAGCGCCGGTGTTGGCTGCGTGCACCAGCGGGAACCAATAGCCGCCGGCAGTGAGCTGCTCGAGCACGTGCGCAAAGCGCCGATTTTGTTCGGTTGTCATCATGCAGTCGCGCTCATCACTGCGGGCAAAGTGGGTGCACAGCCCCACCAGCTCGATGCCATCGAGATGCCTGCAGGCTTCGACGAATGCCGGGACATCCTCTGGGGAAATGCCATCACGGTGCATGCCGGTGTCAACGTACACGTGTGCTCGAATGCGTCGGTTGGAGTGCTTGGCGGCACGATCGAGCGCACCCATCACCTCGAGCGAACACGCCACAACATCGAGATCGGCAGCGACGATTGTCTGGACGTCCGCAACCGTGGGAGTCATCAGTACCACGATGGGCGACCGAATGCCGGCTGAGCGGAGGGCTACGCCTTCTTCGGCAAATGCAACACCGAACATGTCCACCCATGGCTCAATGGTCCGAGCGACCAATTCCATGCCGTGTCCGTAAGCATTGGCTTTGACGACGGCGATCAACCGTGCAGACGGTGCCAGGCGGCGAAAAAAAGCGATGTTGTGGCGGAGTGCACCGGCGGAAATTTCTATGCGTGTCGGTCGCATTGTGTCTGGTGTTCGGGGTATGCTGCGCTACAAAAGTACGGTACACGATTGGTGCCAAAAGGATAGCTCCTCGTGTAGATTTGCAGCGGTACGACAGTCAAACACGGAGACGACCCATGCACGTGATCGGCTTGCTCTTTGGAATGGAACAGACGTTCCCACCGGCGGTGGTTGAACGCATCAACAGCATGCACGTGCCCGATGTGCGGGCGGAGTTTGTCAAAGTCGGCGGCATTCGGATGGATGCACTGCTCGACTACGATGTGATCCTCGACCGTATCTCACACGACATTCCGTTCTACCGCTCGATGCTCAAGCTTGCTATGCTTGGCGGTACGCGAGTGGTCAACAATCCGTTTTGGTGGAGCGCCGACGACAAGTTTTTCAACTACGCGTTGATGCAGCGCATTGGGGTACCGGTGCCGCGCACGGTTTTACTCCCGCATAAGGCGCATCCGCCGGGCACAACGTCGGAGTCCATGCGGAACCTGATGTACCCACTCGATTGGGAGGCAATTTTTGAGTACGTTGGTTTTCCGGCATTTTTGAAGCCCCACGCTGGCGGTGGGTGGAAGCATGTCTACAAGGTTCACTCCCCCGAGGAGTTTTTTGCCGCGTATGACCAAACCGGGGATTTGTGCATGGTGCTGCAAGCGGCGGTTGAGTTTAGCGAATACTACCGCTGCTACTGCATTGGTCGGCGGTGGGTGCGGGTCATGCCGTACGAACCGCGCAATCCGCATCACCTGCGGTATGTGGCATCCTGGACGCCAAGCCCGGAGCGACTGGCGCAGATCGAAGACCTGGCGCTGAAAATTTGCACGGCACTGGGGTATGATTTCAACACGGTTGAATTCGCCGTCGCCGACGATATTCCCTACGCGATTGATTTTCTCAATCCTGCGCCCGATGCCGAGCGTAGCTCCGTGCAGGAGGAGAACTTCGAGTGGGTTGTCCAAACCACCGCCGAGTTCTTGATCGAGCTTGCCCAGCAGGGGCGGCAGCATCCGAGTCAATACACCTGGAGCGACTTTCTCGGTAAACCCAAGCGGAAGCGTTCATGAGCCAGCGACCGGTGCGCACCATCGTAACCAACCGCAAGGCGCAGCATCTCTACCACATTGTGCATCGCGTTGAGGCGGGGATTGTCCTGCAGGGAAGCGAAGTCAAATCGCTTCGCGCTGGCGCGGTCAACCTAAGCGATGCATACGCCACGTTCCTGGACAAATCAAAGCTCGAGCTGTGGCTAGTCAATCTGCACATTGCTCCCTACGAGCATGGCTCCTACGCTAACCATAATCCAACACGTCCGCGAAAGCTGCTGTTGCATCATCGCGAGCTGGTGCGACTCCGCTCCATGATCGAAGAAAAAGGGATGACGATCGTCCCGCTGGCGATATACTTTTCCGGACCCTATGCCAAGGTTGAGTTGGGCGTTGTGCGGGGCAAAAAGCTCTACGATCGGCGCCAGGACATCAAGGAACGGGAAGTGGAGCGCGCGCTCCGACGCTCCGATCAGGACTGATCGGGCGGGCAACGGGACTCGAACCCGCGACCCCCAGAGCCACAATCTGGTGCTCTAACCAACTGAGCTATGCCCGCCATCACGGGCGCAAAAATACAGACCTACCGCAGCAGTGGGATTTCACCGAGCACGCCAACGCGGATACGACGCACATCACTCCGCTGCCCTTGCCGCTCGACAATCCCGTAGCGTTGAATCGAAAGCTTGAAGACGATTGTTCGCTCGCTGGTCCGCCACAGCTTGATTTTGCAAAAGGTGGAATCGCGAAGTTCGGTGGGGATGTCGTCGCTGGCGGTATCAACACGCAAGGCTCGATAGACGATTTGCCCTCCCATGCCGAGTTCGCGAACAATGATAAAGGCGCGTCCATCGCGAAACTCCCGCTCGCGGCTATCAAGGCGCAGATTCGCAGCGCTATCGAATTCGACCACAATACGCCGCAGCGAGATCATAGCGGTATCGCGCAGTTGCTCAACTTTTGGAACCAAGCTCAACCGCAAGCGGAGGATACGACCGGTGGCAGTATCCACCAGAATGCTGCTCCGATCGGTTGCGTTGCCCCAGGGATGGCTCGGCATTGATGACGGCAGTAGCGTGAGCTCTTGATCGTCCCCCTTTCCAAGCAGATGATCGTCGGCTCCAGCTTCGCTCAGGTGCTCCGACGTAATAGCAAGCTCGACCGGCTTGGGATTCTCGACGACAGGGTCTGTGATACCGGCTGGATCAGCGCAGCCGACCAACCAAACCATACACGCAACCAACAAAACAATCGGTTTCATCGTGGAGTACCTAAAAACGAAATACAACACCATAGGTAATGCCAACATTCGGTGTCCAGTAGGGCACCGATTGGTAAACGTAGCGCATCAGTGCGCCCTCGGCACCGAGCATGACGCCCAGCACCG
>JBBIUD010000229.1:0-3368 GCA_037440485.1 Chlorobiota bacterium | reverse complement strand
GACTTGATTCTGCGCAAAATCGCGAAGTCCTCGTTGCGATCAACGCAAGTTTTTGGCAGGCAGTAACGCATCAACCAATCGGTGTTAGCATTGCGAATGGTGAAGTTGTGACCGCACAGTCCGCTTCTTGGAATACGCTATTCCTCGACCGGCGGTATCGTCCATGGATTGACAGTGCAGCATTGATTATGGAGCTCCATTTACCTCGCGGTGCACGGGTACCTATAGCTTGTGTCAACAGACAGACCACGACTGATGAAGTAGCCCTGTTCAATAGATTCAGTGGCGACAGCATTCCAATTCGCTGGCAGCTCGATTCGATTGCGCGCGAACGGCTGCAGCCGTGGTTTCTCGCCGATACACTTGATCCCATTCTGAGCAAGGACTCGCTTGCTGCGATTATGCAGGAGCGGACGCAGCAGTGGCTCACTCAGTATCGGCGTGGAAAGATGCTCGTGCGCTATCTGCGCCCACCAGCGATCAATCAACCCACGCCATGTATCGTGCTGGCGATGCAGGATAGCGGAGTGGTAGAAATCCCGCTGCGAGGTGCAGTCCTAAGTTACCCGGTCAATCACATGCTGAGATCAGAAGTCAGACCAGGCGATACGCTCACACTGTTTTTCAGAACGCATAATCACGACTCGATTCAATTCCACTTGGCAGTCAGCGGAACGCCCCTTTTGATTCGTGATGGAACGGTCAAGCCAGAGCTTATGGATACAACCCGGCGAGGGAGTGCATTTGTTGAACAGCGTCTTGCGCGTACCGCAATTGGTACCGACCTCATTCAATCGGTCCTCTATTTTGTTGCTGTTGAAGTCAAGCCGGGAGTGTCTGTTGGAATGAACTTGCGTGAGCTTGCACAATTTATGAAGCGTTTCGGTGCATACAATGCGATCAATCTCGATGGAGGTGGTTCGACGACGATGGTCGTTGGTCACAGGTGTGTGGTCCCCGACGAGTCATCGTACGTTCGTCCCGTTGCAAATGCACTAGTTGTTTGGCGTCGTCGCATACCCCAGCGCTAAGGGTAGAGCATGTATCGCATGCGCTGGTTCAGAAATTCTTCCAATGCACTGCGATAGCGATCAGTATCGAGTGTAGCAGGAAATCTCGGGTCGCCAGTAATAAGTCGCAGTCGCTGTTGATACCGTGGCTGCATCAAACAGTCGCGAACAGAGCTATCGTATTGGGCAAGAATGCGGAGCAGTTGAACACCGATCGAGAAGTATGGGAGCGCAACATCGGCTGGAAATTTTAGCGTAAGTCCTCGGCATGATTGACCAGTAAACGGACCACTCGAGGGAGTAAACATTTCGACCTCCGTACTAATACCGACTCGGCTTAGAAATCGGCGACAAGCTTCGATTGCAGAGTCGTTCAGCGTGGGGGATCCAATTCGTCCGAAAGGGCGATCGGTTCCAATACCAATACTGAGGGCATCGAGTTCACCGATCAATCCCAAAAGTGCGATACCACGAAGAGCGTTGCTTGTTGGTACATGTCGAGATATTGGTACCCATTCGCTTCGGAGTTGCTCCCACTGCAGCGAACGTCGCCACCGGCGCATTTTGATCACCTGAAGCGTGCACTGCCGGGTGTTTCCTGTTCGCTGGTCTTGCGATAGCCACCCGCGATCGTTGATCATCAGTGCAAGCTCCCCAATAGTCATCCCGTGCAGATATGGAACGGGTACAAGGGTAAAACCAGTAGTCCCGATTGATGCATCGGGAATACTTCCATCAACGCATTCGCCGCCGAGTGGATTGGGTCGGTCGAGCACAATGACTTCGATTCCGGTTTCGGCGCATACATCGAGCACACCGTACAACGTCGCGAGCGTAGTGTTCGACCGAATACCAACATCCTGGACATCAACGACCACGACATCGCATCCAACGAGCATGTGCGGTGTTGGTCGGCGTCCCGTTGCATCAAGCGAGTAGAGCTGTGGTTGGGCTGCTGTGGTGGTGGTTGTCATAAGTGATTGGACAAACTCCAAATCCATTGTTGAAGGCACCAAGATGCTACGGAGCGTGACCTCCGGTGCTCGGAGGAAGACTTCGACAGTGTGACGCCGAAATCGTGTATAGCTGGCTGCATTACAGAAGAGAGCAACGGTCTTCCCGCGCAATGGTTCAAATCGAAGTTCTTGTAGATTGTCAATGCCGAATTTGATGCTGAGTGCAGAAGGGATCAATGGTGCTGATGCAGATGCTTCTGCGCTGCTTCTGCTCTGGGAGCTGGCATTATGCAATGATGGTTGCATTGCAAGTAGGCAATGGGCTGCGATTGATGTTATCAGAGCACAATGCAGCAGGTATGGATATGCAGCTCTGCAAGCGGGCATTCGCCGACTAATCTTGAATGTGTTACCATCGGGGATGGTATCGCTGGTGTACCTCGCGCAGGTACAAGCGATCCAGATGCGTGTAAATCTGCGTAGTGGAAATATCGGCATGCCCTAACATCTCTTGAACAGCGCGCAGGTCAGCACCCGCTTCGACCAAATGCGTTGCAAAACAATGGCGCAGGGTGTGAGGTGTGATGTGGGTCGAAAGCCCTGCTCTACGAGCGGCATTTTGCACAATGAGCCAAATCGCCATTCGATTGAGTGCACGTCCACGGTTCGATAAAAACAATGCCGTCGGCGTGTAGCGAGGTGAACGAAGCACTGGATAAGCATCCTGCAGGTACCGTCGTATCCACACAAGTGCAATTTCCCCTATCGGCACAATCCGCTCTTTGGCACCCTTACCAACGACTCGTACCAGACCGTGGTCGAACCAGATATCGCTCGAACGCAACGTGCACAACTCACTCACACGCAAGCCGCATCCATAGAGCACCTCGAGCACGGCGCGATCCCGAATTCCGTGTGGTGATTCTGTTGGGGTGCTTTCGAGTAGTCGTCTGACTTCTTCGACACTCAGCACGACCGGTAACGTCTGCTCAAACGATGGTGTTTCCAGAAGTTCGGTTGGGTCGTGTGTTACAAGCTCATATGCAATCGCAAAACGGTGAAAGTGGCGGATTGCGCTTAAGTATCGAGCAAGCGATCGCGATGAAATGCCAAGCTCTGCAAGTGAACGCAGAAACGCTGTGACATGATCGTCTCGGATTGCATCCAGTGTGAGTACCTGCAAGGCATGAAGGTGAGCCAGGTACTGACGAACGTCGTGGACATAGGCAGCTATGGTTTGCTCGGCGGCACCTTTTTCGAAGCGGAGGTAGTGCTCAAACTCATTCAATGCCGATTGCCAGATTCCTTGGTCACTGGCACCGTTCATGATTTCTGTTGCGAAGAGGGTTGTTGCATGCCCGACATCGGTTGAGGGTCTGGACCGCTAGATGTGCGCTTCGAT
>JBBIUD010000228.1:0-3376 GCA_037440485.1 Chlorobiota bacterium | reverse complement strand
GTCTTCCGCGTGCTGTCGGTAAGTCGCTGGCAATGGAATTAGTGCTGACCGGTCGAATGGTTTCCGCCCACCGTGCTTTCGAGCGCGGCTTAGTCAGTTGTGTTGTTCCCGTCGAGTATTACCTTCACGAAGCATTTGCCCTGGCTGAAGAGATTGCAAGCAAGGCACCGGTAGCAGTTCGGCTGGCAAAAGAATCTGTTGCGAAAGCCTTCTCGACCACCCTTGAACTCGGATTGGAATACGAACGCAAAAATTTCTACATGCTGTTTTCCACCGAGGATCAGAAAGAAGGAATGGCTGCATTCCTTGAAAAGCGACCCCCGACCTGGAAAGGTTGCTAAAATCTAAAAATCTAACCTGACAAGTATTGCACAGACTCGATCAACACACGATGGATTGACGATGAACTACGAAACGATTCTCTATCAAGTCTCCGACGGAGTTGCACGCGTAACGCTCAATCGTCCGGAAGTCTTCAATGCGTGCAACGAACAGCTTACAACCGAACTACGCGCAGCATTGGAGCAGGCAGCCGGCGACGATGGAGTCCGCTGTATCGTTCTCACCGGTGCTGGACGCGCGTTTTGTTCCGGTCAGGATTTGAAAGAAGCTCCCGAGCCTGGCACACAACGCGACCTTCGAGACTCGCTGCAGCGTCGGTACAACCCGATTATTCGATTGATGCGTCAGATGCCGAAACCCATTATTGCCGGCATCAATGGTGTTGCTGCAGGAGCGGGTCTATCGCTGGCACTTGCCGCAGATATTCGCATCATGAGCACTGAAGCTCGACTAGTCGAAGCATTTATTGCAATCGCTCTCATTCCTGATAGCGGCGCAACCTTTTTTTATCCTCGCATGTTGGGATATGCAAAAGCATTCGAGTTTGCCACTCTCAACAAACCAATTAGTGCCGATGAAGCGTACCGCCTTGGTTTAGTCAACATGCTTGCTTCTCCACGAGCCTTTCCTCATGCACTCGATGCCGTCGCCCAGAAATATGCCCAGGGACCGACTCAGACCTATGGCTACGTCAAAATGCTGCTCCAGCGTGGTTTAGTGTCCACACTCGAAGAGATGCTCCAGTTGGAGGAAGAATACCAACAACGTGCTGGCAGCAGCGAGGATTACCGCGAAGGTGTCGCTGCATTCCGCGAAAAGCGGTCACCGAACTTCAAAGGCAGGTAAGCCAGGGCACACGATTGCATCGTATGCAATAGCGAACAGTAGGACCAATGGCAAAAGCAAAGCCGACATTATTTGAACAGCACATCGCCAGTGCTCGCCTTGAGCGACCGCAGTGGCAAAGCGCTCCCAGCATTCGATGGACTGCTATTGCAGCGAGCATTATTGTTGCTACACTCTGCATGCCATCCGTTTCGCGTTTCATTGTTAGCAGTGCTGTTTCGAGCGTTCCCTCGGTGGGATTTCGATGGACCGGTGCCCCTATCGTTGCCGATCGAACATTTGTTGTCCTCAAACCTTCTGCCGAATACGATGCCGAATGTGCCGAAGCCCGAGAACGTGCAGAACCTGTCTATGAAGCACCTCTGGCGATTACAAATCTCCGCTCACGTTTACTCACAGTCTTCGATACTGCCGTCACACTGTCCCTGCCTACCCGGCAACGAACAATCGTGCGATCCCAATTCACGCAATGGAGCGACAGTCTATTGCACACGACACTGCTTGTGGACTCGATTGCGACGACACGGGCTGCAACTGCACTTATTCGGCTCTCCAACGGTGCATATCATCGGGTCCCGATTTCGACGCTTGTGCCATCGGGCGACTTTGCGCTCCGGGTCCAACGGTTCCTGCAGCGAATGAATCTTGGTGATACGGTGATTGTTCGAATGACAAGTGCTGTTGCCTCTCTTCCCCATGCCCGGTACTCTCTTGAGCGAAGCCTTCAGGAGCAGGAGTTAGCTGTATCGCAGATTCCGCGGACGTTGGGTATTGTTCGCCGTGGACAAACAATCGTATCACCCGGACAACTTGTGACAGCCACCGTAGCAGCCACATTAGCAGCATACCGGAATACAGCAACGGTTGAGGTCACTCTTGAGCGCGTTGTGCGTGGACTTGTTTCCGCCTTGACTCGGGCACTACTCCTTTGCGGGATTGTGTGGATCTACTTAGCCAGAACACGGTTGAACCACCACGATGATAATCGCACGACCATTACCGTTGCGAGCCTGCTCATCCTCACCAACCTTCAGTCGTGGGCAAGCACATTTTTACCAACAACTCTTGCGCCGGAGTTTCTTGTGCTCTTGCCAGCCGCGGCAATGATCACCACCGTCCTGTACGATCTCCGTTTGGCATTCGTATTCTCAACATCGGCAGCACTACTCCACATTGCCATTCGATCGAGCGATGTTGCGTCGGGTATCGCGCTCCTTGTTGCATCCATTGCAGGTGCATTAGGTGTTCGTTCGCTGCAGAGTCGTTACCAATTTATCCAGGCAATGCTGCTTGTCGCTGCTGGCTTTGTTGTATCGCTTGCGGTTGCGGTGTTGGACAGTGAAATTTCACTACCGGCAATAACATCACCAGCACTGGCTGCAATGGCAAATGCCGTTGTGTCGCCTTTGCTTGTGTACGGAGCATTGTTGCTTGCCAATCGTGCGTTCGACCTTCCGACGGATTTGCGTTTGCTGGAATTAGACAGCCTGACGCATCCGCTTTTGGTAAAGCTCCGTCAAGTTGCACCCGGGACGTATCAGCATACACTCAATGTTGCCAATCTTGCTGAGCATGCTGCGCTTGCGATTGGAGCGAATCCTCTCCTGGCTCGTGTTGGTGCATATTTCCACGACATCGGAAAGATGCGCAAGCCAGAATATTTCGCGGAAAATCAAATCGAGCTATCGAACAAGCACCGTGAACTATCACCAAAGCATAGCGCCGCGATCATTCGCAATCACGTCGAGGAAGGGATTGAACTCGCTTTAGAGTATCGCTTGCCGCCGAAAGTGATCGAGTTTATTCCCATGCACCATGGCACATCGCTCATCCGGCATTTTTATGCACTGGCACTCGAAGAAGCACAGACGACCAATTCGACGGTCAACGAGGACGACTTTCGCTATCCAGGTCCCAAACCACAAACAAAAGAAACAGGCATCGTGATGCTCGCCGATGTTGCAGAAGCAATAGCGCGAACAGTTGAGTCACCGTCACAGATTGAAGAGCTTCTCGATCAGGTCTTCCGAGAAAAGATCAGCGATGGGCAGCTCGATGATTGTCCGTTGACCTTAGCAGAAATCGCAACCATTCGCCGCTTGTTTGTCAACTTGATTACAGGCATGCTCCACGGACGTCCGGAGTACAAGTCCCCGAACCGCGAAATAGATGCACCGAACGCATCATC
>JBBIUD010000227.1:0-3388 GCA_037440485.1 Chlorobiota bacterium | reverse complement strand
CAGAGAATTCAATCCATAGCGAATGCCCGCCTCAACGAGAACATCCATCCGCGGTTGCAGCGGGACGCTCGCACCGAGTGTTGCAATGACACCGGCAGTTGTTGCAACATCGGGAATCTCACCACTGGCAAGTGTATGCCGGCGCGTTCCATCGGGAAACAGCAACCCTCGTGGCTGAAGAATCTCCTCGGTCTGCTGATACCGCGCACCGAACGCAGGGTAGGCAATATCTGCTCCAAGACGCAGCCACAGTGGCAACCCCATCCCAACAGCACGAAAAGGATAGAACCGCCCGCTGACTTCGATGCCAGCATACCAAAGCTGTGCGGTCCATACATGCTGGCGCACAAAAGGGACATACTCACCGCGCGCTGGATCGTACGCCTCCAATCCATTGTCGCTTGTCAATTCCAGCGTCGCCGGGCGCTGCCAGATAGTCACGCGAGCGCTCCCTTCGAACCAGCTCAATACATCTCGGTCATAGCTTAGCCCAATCAGCACACCACTGGACCGCCCACCGGTGAAACTTCCACACTCTGGCTGCCCCTCGTACACCGGCATATCGGCGCGATGGTCGAGCACGGACCACCCACCGATAATACCCCACCACTGGCGCTCTTGCGCGACCAGCTCAATGCTGGCGACGAAATACAGCAGGATCAAGAATGTTCGCACACGTTCTCCAAAAGACGATGAGGTATATCATGCGCTACCAGCAAACCACGAGCCAGTAACACAGCCACTGCAAAATTGTTGCACTCGCATGTCCAAGCACACCGCAACAACCAGCATTCCGGAGTTGCTACCGCATCACCCACACCAGGTGACTATGCCACACGTCGCCAACGCGATACCGCACCACGTACACACCGCTGCTCACCTCCCCAAGCGGCAGCCGAACGCCACGCACCCGACTGACCTCTCGACCAACGACCGTGTATAACACGACCTCCTCTGCTCCTCCTCCAACCAACTCCCCATATTCGGCGTGTGCTCATCAGTACCTATGCATGGGTGCAGCTCCTATGCTCACGCCCACACACACCCACAATACAACAAAGAATACGTCATTACCATACAAAATTTTTTCCGTTTCCGTTTCTGATCGGAATTCTGTGCACAGAAACGCAAAGGGCAGCTCCACTGGAACTGCCCTTCCGCATGTTCACGCCCGGCAGTACGCCGGCAGTATCTACCACTGCTGGCGAACACCAAGCCGTAGCATCACGTTCCGCGGCAAGCCTGGCTCGATGTACGCTGCACCTGCACTGGTCACATCAGGATTGATCCAGATGCTGGCTACATAGCGTGCATCGCTAAGATTCATACCACGCAGTTCTGCAACCAGAGTGGTTCTATCCAAGAGCGGTTGTTCGTACCGAATGCCGGCATCGAAAATTGTGTAGGCTGGCACTGAGTACTGGTTGCGGTCATCGGCAAAGTAGCTGCCAACGTGCCGCATCTCCAGTTCGAAGCGGAGCCGTTCGAGCCATCGTGGCTGGTACAGGAGCCGGAGCGTCGCATATACGTTTGGAACCCCTGGCATCGCATTCCCCGAAAGGTCTGCTTTCTTTCCATCGAGTGCTGGGTTGTAGCTTGCCTGAGTGTACACCGAATCAATGCTGTATTCAGCAAGCCGCGTCTGCATGAGTGTCAGCGCCCCCAGAATGGATATGCCTTCGGCAAATGTACCCTGCAAACCAAGCTCAAGCCCGAGCCGTTCGGTACGCCCTGCAGGCAGATAAAAGCGTCCGCCACGATAGGGAATCAGGTCGTTCCAGGTTCGCACAAAGTATGCCGCCAGATCGTAACTGACCGCTCGCAGAAAACCATCGCCGATCGAGAGAATGTGCTTGAGTCCGATTTCATAAGTCTCCGATCGAATTGGCTCCAGAAGCGGATTGATAGCACGGACCGTGTCTTCGCCGAATACACTGGGTGGATCGGTTTCATTGCCGGCAGGAATCTCGACCCCACGACCGTAGTTGACATACACGCTGGCAAGATCAGAGAGCCGATAGGTAAGACCCACTTTGGGTGAGAGCTGCTCGAATGTCCGCCGGTCGTTGAGACGGGGATTGAGAAAATCACCGTAGTAGTACGTCAGCCAATCCTGCCGCAGCCCAAGCAGAACACTCCACTGCCCGAATGTCAACTCATCCTGGACAAAAACGCCTGTATTTTCGGCACCTTCGCGTTTATTGGTCTGGAGTGGACCGCGTCCGCCCGTCGCCAGATCGTAGCGGTAGAAGAGAATCGCGCCGTCCTGGTATTGTTCGTCAGCGCCGACTAAGAGCCGATTCCGGAGGTTGTCGCTCCACTGCGTGGCAAGCTGGTAGATTGCGCTGCCGCCGATGTGATAGCGGGTAAAGTCGCGGAATGTATTGCGCTCGGAGCGCTGAAGAAATTTTGGCTGCGCAAAAAGCTGCACCATCATTTCACCATCGCCAATGCCTTGCTCAAGTCGCACGCCAATCCGTCCGAGCCGGTTGGAGCGACGTTCGTCGCGGGCAACGTAGGTCGGGCTGTAGATTGCTGGGTCGTCCTGCGCTTTTTGCGGATTGCTCTGGAATTCTGCTTCGGTCAGCGGTCCGGGGATGCGAAAGGTATTCGACGCACCGACGGCAAACACGCCGAGCTGTGTCCGCTCGGCAAGCCGCGAGACTGCACCGGCAGTGAACTGAAAATTCGACGACTGGGAATGCACCCGCCATCCATCAAAAGCCGTATTCGTGAAGTTCGCATAGACGACGCCATCGCTGCCGCCGAGTGGTGCAGCAAGCCGCACTGCCGAGCGGAGAAAGCCAAACGATCCGCCTGCGATCTCGGCGAGAGCATAGCGCGAGCCAAGTGCTGGAACGGTGCTCAACATCACCACACCACCGGCAGCATTCCCCCACAGCGCCGAGGCATTCGACCGCAGCACCTCGATCTGCTGGGTACTGCCAAGATCAATCAAGTCGAACGCTGTGCGCCCGTCGGGTTCGGTTTCAGGAAAGCCGTCAAGATAAAATCGCACGCCACGGGACGTTCCAGCATTCGATCGCTCACCGGCGCCCCGCGCCCCAAAACCACGAATCAACACCCGAACGTCGTGGTTGCCCGCCCGCGATTGCACCAGGGCACCCGGCACCAGCGACAGCGCTTCGTCCAATCCATAGTTCCGGTTCAATTGAAACTGCTCGCGCGGCACAACCGTCGTTGCCAGTGGCACCTCGAGATTGTACTGTGCCTGCCGCGTTGCGACAACGGTTACGGCTGCCGCGTTGTACTGGAGTGTATCCCGAGAATTCTTTTTGGTCAACACCGGCTGCGCACTCGCAAACAATGCGCATGCTAACCATGTGGCTACAATAGGTCGCATGGGATTTTCTCATCAATTGTGAAA
>JBBIUD010000226.1:0-3401 GCA_037440485.1 Chlorobiota bacterium | reverse complement strand
TTTGGTTACGATTATGGCGCTCTCGGGATTTGGCATCGTAGTCGCATTAGCGGTTGCGCAGGTGGGTTCGCTTTTTTCCAGCGATGGATGGAATAACATTACCTTCGCTGCCGGTGAAGTCATTCGACCGCAACGGACAATTCCGCTGGCATTGACACTGGGGACAGTGATTGTGACGGCGCTGTATGTGCTTGTCAATACTGCCTACATTGTTACGCTTCCGGTGCGTGGTGTTCCGAACGGTGCCACACCACTTGAGCAAGGCATTCAGTTTGCAACAGCTGATCGAGTTGGGGCAGCCGCAGCAGAGGTGATGTTCCCCGGACTTGGTGCTGTCTTGATGGCAGTGCTCATCATGATTTCAACCTTTGGTTGCGACAACGGAATGATTCTCGCTGGTGCGCGTTGTTACTATGCGATGGCACGCGATGGGTTGTTCTTTGCACGTGTCGGTCGCCTCAATCAGTACGGGGCACCGGCGGCTGCACTCTGGATACAAGGAGTGTGGGCAAGCATACTCTGTCTATCGGGACGCTATGGCGATTTGCTCGATTACGTCGTGTTTGCCGTGCTACTATTCTACATTCTGACGGTGGCTGGAATCTTTGTGCTTCGCCGTCGCCGACCCGATTTGCCGCGTCCGATCAAAGCAGTTGGCTATCCTGTCCTGCCTGCGCTTTACATCCTTGTCGCAGCATTTATCTGTGCCGTTTTATTGATTGAAAAGCCTGTCTATACGTACCCTGGATTGTTCATTGTTCTTGCTGGAGTGCCGGTGTACTATCTCTGGCGACGCCAACGCGCTACTTGATCGGGATTGCGAAATAGTAGGCTAATCCAATTGCTAGCGAGGCAGGACGTGGGTTATTATCCGCGCTCGGTGTCGTGTAGTTGTCGCGACTGAACAGATACGTCTGGTAGTCGTTATACAAGCCACTAAGCGTGTAGCCACCCATGATGTAGAGATTCAAATTTCCGCCCTCATGTCGCCAGACGGGGAAGTTACCTCCAGCGCGAAGCTCGATGGTTGTTCCCAGCTCATCGCTGCCAAGCTCAGTTTTGCCCGTGGTAACAACTGTCACTGTACGGTCACTCCGCGTCCGCGCTTTACCTGTGGGCGAGAAGCCAACATTTACGCCAAGAACGACTCCAACAAGGTTAATGTGGGGGAAAACATTGATGTAGCTGTATCGTCGGTCACTCCAGTCGCTGGGGTGTTGGCGAAGGAATATGTTGCATAGCCAATATCGAGTCCGACGGCAGCAATGCTTCCTGTACCCAAAGGTGCAAGGATTGAAATTCCTGCATCAGGTAAAGAATTAACGTTGACGTCAGTTTTCCGACCCATTGCAACCATTGTATTGACTCCAGCTTTTGCAGCAATGAATGCACCGACGGAGAGCTGATACGGCTTAGTTTCACCAGCAGGGGACTGTTGTTGAATTGTCTCGCTTGGGCGAAGCGTGCGTTGCTCAATCTGAGCTGCTGCAAATGTTGCACAAAAGGCAAAGAGTAGAAAATGAGTGGTACGGTTCATGATTGCCTCCGAGTTGTCGTTGTTGACTATCAAGTTACGCTGCAAACATAGCAACATGACCACCAACGGAAGATGCGCCGTAATTTTGGAACACAAAGGTTGCCCTTGTTGTTTATGAAGTCGAATTGCATCTCTGAGCCTTCAATGAGTTTTGCTTCGATGTTTCGTACGACAGTAATGCAGAAAGCTATCGTTGCCGTGACCGGATTGGTGATGGTGCTCTTTTTGATTGCACATCTAAGCGGCAATTTGCTTGTCTTTGCTGGTCCGGAAGTGATGAATAGCTATGCAGTTGGTTTGCGTGATGTTGCAGCATTGCTGTGGACGGTGCGCATTGTACTTCTTCTGAGCTTAGTGCTCCACGTTTACTTCACGATCCGTTTGCGACGGCTTTCGTACCAGGCTCGACCTATCGGCTATCATCAGCACAACTACCAAGCCTCGACATTTGCCTCCCGTACCATGCTCCTCAGTGGGCTGCTCATCTTTAGCTACGTTGCATTCCACCTTGCGCATTTTACGTGGGGAAAAATCTATCCTCAGTATTATGCCGCAACCTATTTCCTCGATGGTCGCGGTCCCGTGCACGATGTGTATTCGATGGTTGTTCGGAGCTTCCAGGAATGGTGGCTGGCAGCTCTCTACATTGTTGCTGTGACGGTGGTTATGGTGCACCTTGTTCATGCAACGCAGAGTGCACTGCAGACATTAGGCGTCTATCACAAGCGCTACGTCCTTCCACTGCGCAAGGCAAGCTTCGTTCTTGCTATCGTGCTATGGGCGGGATACGTTGCAATCCCTCTTGCGTGCTTATCGCACATGATCGAACCGCTATCGTAAGCTGTTTCATTTTCATGATGCTTCTGCGGTATGAACCTTGATGCAAAAATTCCTTCTGGTCCACTCGAAGAAAAGTGGCAACGCCATAAAAACGAAATCAAACTCGTCAGCCCAGCTAATAAGCGCAAATTCAAAATACTTGTTGTTGGAACTGGCTTAGCCGGTGCGTCGGCTGCTGCAACCCTGGCAGAGCTGGGCTATAACGTTCACGTTTTTACGTACCACGATTCGCCGCGCCGAGCTCACTCGATCGCAGCCCAAGGCGGTATCAACGCTGCAAAAAACTATCCCAACGATGGCGATAGTGTCTGGAGGCTTTTCTACGACACGATCAAGGGTGGGGACTTCAGGGCGCGGGAAGCGAACGTCTTTCGACTTGCCGAGGTCAGCACTAACATTATTGACCAGTGCGTGGCGCAAGGTGTCCCCTTCGCTCGTGAATATAGCGGCTATCTCGATAACCGCTCGTTTGGGGGTGCGTTGGTTTCGCGAACATTCTACGCTCGTGGGCAAACTGGTCAACAACTTCTACTCGGTGCCTACCAAGCGCTCATGCGCATGGTTGATGCTCGGCGTGCTACGCTCTGGATACGCGAAGAACTGCTCGACATTGTAGTCATTGATGGTCATGCCAAAGGCATTATCACGCGCAACTTAGTCACCGGGGAGATTCGCCGTCATGCAGGCGATGCTGTGTTGCTCTGTACCGGCGGCTATAGTAACGTGTTTTTCCTTTCGACCAACGCAAAAAATTCCAACGTCACGGCGATTTACCGAGCATACAAGCGCGGCGCAGGTTTTGCCAATCCATGCTTTACGCAGATTCACCCGACCTGCATTCCGCCCAGCGGTGAGTATCAATCCAAACTCACCTTGATGAGTGAATCACTCCGCAACGACGGTCGCATTTGGGTGCCGAAGCAACCCGGCGATAAACGACCACCGAACGAAATTCCAGAGCATGAACGGGACTACTATCTGGAACGGCTTTACCCGAGCTATGGAAATTTGAGTCCACGTGATA
>JBBIUD010000225.1:0-3404 GCA_037440485.1 Chlorobiota bacterium | reverse complement strand
CCGCCGAATCCATCCGATGCAAACAAGAGGGTGTCATTCCCCCAAAAACACGGGCTGATTTCGTTTGCTGTTGATTGCTGAAAGCCATCGAGTGGAAATGGCGCGCTCCAGTGATCGCCGTGCCATTTTGAAAACCACAGGTCGGTCGTTAGCTCACGACTACCCCGCGTTGTGGCAAATACAACAATCTGTCCATCGGAGGATAGTGCAGGAAACAACGTAAATTCCGCTGGATCGGATAATTCGTGCAGCGGGACAATACTCGCAGTATGGCGGGTAGGCTCGGTCGAAAAGACCAACTCTGCATAGCGTTGCCGTTCTCCGAGCACGAGGCGATGTCCAATCCAACGTTGCCCGTTGAATGAGGCATAGAGAATTGAATCTCCCACACTATCAAAGTGCAGTGTGTCAGCATTGAAAAGCTGATCAACGACGCTGAGACGGCAGCGAAGGATTGAAAACTTCCCATTCGATACTCGAACAAAATACAAGCTCGAATCCACCGGTGACCACGATGGTGCAATCTCATCGGCTTCGGTCGAGAGTGAAGCGATACGAATTGGTTCGGACCACTGCGCGTGGAGGAGCACTGCTCCTGTACAAACCAGCAGTAATTTTGGGACGAGCGTCACTGTCTAGACAATTGTATGCTTCGACAAACAGTGCAAATCTGCACACTTGTTCTTCTGTTTCAGGCACTCGGGTGCCGGGAAAGCGACCAAACTCCAGCAATTCCGTATTCGGGTCGCGATACGCTGTTTACGCTCCCGACACAATATCCAGATACTTCAACGATTGTGCGATTTGCTGACCTTGATGATGATGGATGGAAAGACGTAGTACTGGGCATCATACGAACAACACCACTGGCACATGACGGCAATGTCCAGGACTCGGTCATTGTGTTCCGATTTGATCCTAACGCGCAGCAGCATAAGCGTACTGCTTCATACGCCGATTTTGGGTTAGTCGGTATCACGATTGTCCGGCATCACTCGATAGGTCAACCAATCATTGTTGCCGACCTCAACGGTGGAGGTAACGACATCATAAGTCTTGGCAAGGTGTTATTGACTCTTGCACGTGATTCTTTGCGGGTCATTGCCTATGCGCCGATTGGTGATCCACACTTGATCGAAATTGATTCTCAGCTCGTTTTAGAAACCCACCAGAGTTTTTCAGGTTGGCTGGCACACTATCAAGCAGTTGAGTATGCAGACTCGCTCATCGCTATCAATAACACAGCTAATGCCAAGCTCACCACGAGCACTCTTCTTGATAAACGCATTGGCTATTACCGCGCGCTACTTGATTCGTTGTGGTCGGTTCGAGGGTCACTTGGGTCGGAAGAGCAAATGCAGATGGTTGTGGGCAGCATCATGAGTGTCGCCAATTTAGAGTCAAAACGAAGAGGTACTGATGCTGCAATCCGTACACTTAGAGCCTTACGGCAGCGGTGGGATCGGGTGATTCCGAAAATGTACCGTCAACTGCTCGATGAATTCTCCGATGAACTTGCCACCGGCTTTGCACTGGTACCATAGCGCGGATGGATATAGATGCCAAGCCGCCCGAGAAGATGCTGAACCGAAACTCGCAATACTCCAAGACCATAGCGAATACTTCGAGCAAAATTGATCGAAGACGCTTCGTCGAAGTAGCGTGTCGGGCATGTGATTTCTGCTACTTCATATCCCGCGAAGAGAATTTGCGATAGCATTTCGTTATCGAAGACAAAGTCATCGCTGTTGAACTCAAGTCGTATTGAACGGAGTACATGCGCGCTGAACGCTCGGTAGCCGGTGTGGTATTCCGATAGTTTTTCACCGATGAGCACGTTCTGAACAAAGGTCAGGATGCGATTGGCGATGTATTTGTAGAGCGGCATTCCACCTTTGCGCGCACCTTTCCCTAAGATCCTCGAACCCAAAACGACCGGATACACCTCAGCCGCAATGATGCTTGCCATGGGGAGAATCAGCTTGGGAGTGTACTGGTAGTCTGGATGAAGCATGATTTTTTGATTTGCACCGTAGCCGCGGTTACTTTCGTGCACAACAATATGGCGAATGCCAAGTTTTCGCGCTAGTTCAACGGTGCGATCGTTGCTGGCATCGTCAACAAGAATCACCTCGTCAACAACATGGTGTGGAATCTCGGCATAGGTTCGTTCCAAGGTTCGTTCGGCGTTGTATGCGGGAAGAACGACAACAACTTTTTTACCATCAAGCATACAGGTGCATGCAATAAATCACCAATACAAATATCGCAGAACAAAACTGCGGCTGAGCTTTCGCATTTTTGCACGCCTTATTCACTAACCAAAAGGTTTTTTCATGATCGTCGGTGTTCCCAAAGAAATAAAAGCAAACGAGAATCGGGTTGCCATTACTCCAGGTGGTGTTGAAATGTTTGTCCGCCGCGGGCACAGCGTGCTCATCGAAACATCAGCCGGTGTAGGAAGTGGATTTAGTGATGAACAGTACAGTCTCGCTGGAGCAACGATTGTTGAAACCGCTGCAGACGTGTACGCGCAAGCGGACATGATCCTCAAAGTCAAAGAGCCAATCGCACCGGAATACTCACTGATTCGACCGGGGCAGGTTGTCTTCACCTACTTTCATGCGGCAGCATCGCGCGAATTGACTGAAGCGATGCTTCGCTCTCGCTGCATCGGAATAGCGTACGAAACAGTTCAAAAAGCTGATGGTTCATTGCCGCTGTTGATTCCGATGAGCGAAGTAGCTGGACGTATGGCGCCACAGAACGGTGCTAAATATCTCGAACGGACAATGGGTGGACGAGGTGTTCTCCTTGGTGGAGTGCCTGGAACGCAGCCAGGAACGGTTGTCATCTTAGGTGGCGGTGTCGTAGGTACAAATGCTGCGAAGATTGCTGCAGGATTCGGTGCGCGCGTTATTATCCTCGACAACAATTTGTACCGCCTACGCTACCTCGATGATGTTATGCCCAAAAACGTTACCACAATGATGTCAACGCCAGAGAATATTCGTACAATAATTCGCGAGGCTGATATTGTCATCGGAGCAGTCCTGATACCAGGCGCAAAAGCTCCGTATTTAGTCACACGCGATATGCTCCCAACAATGAAGACGGGTGCTGTCATTGTTGATGTTTCCGTTGATCAAGGTGGATGCATTGAAACAACTCACCCAACGACACATGAGAACCCAACTTTCGTCGTTGATGGGGTGGTCCACTATTGCGTCGCAAACATGCCTGGTGCAGTACCCTTTACCTCGACAATTGCTCTAACCAATGCAACGATCCCCTATGCACTCGAACTTGCCGATAAAGGCTGGCAACGTGCTGTGCGTGACAATCACGAACTGTGGCTAGGTCTGAACTTTATTGATGGACACATTACGTATCGGGCTGTTGCA
>JBBIUD010000224.1:0-3410 GCA_037440485.1 Chlorobiota bacterium | reverse complement strand
ATTGTTACATCGCTGCAAGGGGTCAGCAATTCGTTGCCACGCGGCCAGGTAAATCTCAGCTTCTGTGGCGCCGGCAGGGGAAATTGGTTGCACGAAATCGGGATGGTGTAGGACAGTGCGCCATCGTAGTAGATCGTGACCGTCCCACTGTAAAAGTTGGTGTCGGGCGGCTGGCAGTGTACGCGAATCAAGTACAGGAGCGGCGAATAAACTTTCGTTGGGAGCGACGATTGAGTCCCGCTCCATCCAATCCATTCAACACGGAAGATCGGTGAGCTTGTTACGATCGAATCAATTGTGATCGGGAGCTCGTTTGTGCCGTCGGCGTTATAGCGTCCGGCAAGGAGTTGAAGGTAAAAGCGGGCGGTCGTGGTCACATTCGGTGGAATGATGCCGAGAGCAATTTCCTCGATCGGCTCAGCGCGTTGGTTTGTTGCGCGGACGATTGGCAATCGTGGCAATCGAACGCTATCGCTTGCTCCCGCACCATTTTTCCAGGCGATGATTTTTGAATACGGCTCGGTCTGCAATCGTGGGTCCGCAAGCCAGGTAATGCGCACAATGCCGCGTGACGTATCGAGGGTTTGAACGCGAAGAGGGCGAATGCTGTACCGCGACGATGCAATCAGGATTCCAGCATCATCGAGTGTTGATGGATTTCCACCAAGGGTGCACTGAACTGTGACGGATAGTTCTGGATATGCGGTCGAATCCACCGCAGAGGTGACCCGGAGCTGAAACTGTGCGTGTGCGCTGACCACAAGCAGTGCCAAAAAGACGCTCACCGAGAGCGGATGAACGAGGCGAGTGACTTTCACAAAACGACCGATCGGAAAATGCCAAATGGGAAACGTCGGCGTTTGCATCCGGCGACGCTGGGCAGCAAAGACGTACAAATTTGCTGATGAATTGATGAGTCCGCCGAAAAAAATCTTTGGTCGTCTGTGCTGCAGGCTAATCTTTGTACGGATCGAAGTCATGCTCACCAGCCATTGCGACTCCCAGGGGGTAGAGCGTCCACAGAATGCGGATAGTTCCCTGGTGCCGCCGGAGAACTTCCTGGAGCGGTTTATAGCATTGCGGTGCTTCGTCGGCGCCACCGCCGCGTAGTTCGATGCCCTTAGCGCGCAGGTGTTGCTTGACCTGTTCGAAGTTGACTAATCCGGGAGATTGTTGCACCCACCGACCACGGCGCCATATTCGTTTGCCTGCTGCTTGTGTTCGGCTCATCGTTCGCCCCGCACCGTGGACTGTTGTATAGAGCGCTTTCCTCGACTGCTCTGAATCTATGCCCTCGACAATGACGGCAATGTCGCCCATTGTTGATCCAATGAAAGATGCTTGCCCTGGGAATGCCGGGGTACATCCTTTGCGCACAACCCACCACTGCTGCCCGAAGTGTTGCTCCCGCCAGAGGAAATTGTGGTGGTTGTGGACTGAGTAGGTAGCCTGCGCTCCGAGAATATCGAGGACTGTTTGCACAACAATATCCCGACCTGCGTAGGCGTATTCGCCGGCAAGTTCGAGTGCTGTCAGGTAGTCTTGTCCCAGCTCTGATGTCGCATCGAACAGTATAGGCGGGGCATCCATTGATCCTTCGCGGACGCGGTCGTCGAACGACGAGCCTTGCCAGAGCGCGATAAATCCCATTGTCGTGCGATACCCGAATCCACGCGAGCCAAAATGCACGGCAACCCAGAGCCATCCGTCGTCGTCGCGGAAGAGGTCAACGTAGTGATTGCCTCCACCGACAGTGCCGAGTTGCTCAGCAGCAAGGTGATAAAGGGATCGTTGCGGTTTGAACTCAGCATGTGCAATGCGCTCGAGCACTGGATGGTCAATCGGTTTTTTATTCGTGCGCCCAACACCGAACGCAATACGCCGGACAATCTCGTCCATGACGCGCGGAATATCCACGTCGGTTGCCATAATGTTTGTGCGGACAGCTTTGTTACCGCAGGCGATGTCGAAACCCACTCCGGAGAGGGAAATTTTGTCGCGATAGGCGACAGCACCACCGATTGGATGGCGATAGCCGTGGTGTGCATCGGCATTGAGCACACCGATGTCGTCCGGACCAACGCAGCGCTCTAATTGCTCGATCGCCGCGCGATCAATGATGTCGGCGCCGAAAATGGTGATGCGATCGTTGTTCATAGGCAGTTATGCAGCAGTGATGAAGTGGTGACAGCGGCTATAAAGACGAGGAGCGGTCGTCCCAATGATGCGTCGCAGCTTGTTTGCAACGCCGCTGCACAACCAGTGCAGTGTCGTCTATGGATTGGGAAAAATCTGCTCAATCATCTGTGCAACGGAAGACAGTGCCTCTGATTCCAGTGCGACGAGATATTCCGGAAGGGTGTGCACCGAGGTACGATCAGTGTGCTCACCAACTGTGCGGTATGCTTTGCGGAAGCTTTCCCCTGTTTCCTGCATTCGCTGGTGGATACGCTCGACGCTCCATATCCCGCGATATTCGACGCGTCCGAGCAGATCATCGGCGGGCTCCAGGTGTGGCACAACGTGCTGGAGAACCTGTACACATTCATCGAACTCGTCCCATGCAGGCAAGAGAATTTCCTTGAGCAATTGATAATCGCGGTGGTAACCCGATGGAAGGTTGGTCACCACCGATGCAATTTCGGTGGGTAGAAGCTGCAGGTGATTCAGGCGTGCCCGGAGCAGTTCGAAGACATCGGGGTTTTGCTTGTGTGGCATGATGCTCGAGCCGGTCGAAAGCCAGGGTGGAAGCGTGAGAAATCGAAATCCCGGCGAAAGGTAAAGCACCACGTCCATTGCAAACCGGCTCAAGGTTGCTGCCTGTGCTGCCAGCGCGATTGCAACTGCTCGTTCGAGTTTACCGCGCAGCAGTTGTGCTGCAGCTGGGCTTGCAGTCATCTGTGTGAAGCCGAGCAGTTCGGTGGTGCGGCGGCGGTCAATCGGGAAGCTGCTCCCATAGCCTGCCGCGGTACCCAGCGGGTTCTTTGTGGTAAGCTGCACTGCTGGGAGCATGAATGAGAGGTCCTCCAGAAGCGATTCGGCGAAGGAGAGCATCCAGAGCGCAAACGTCGTCGGCATGGCTGCTTGCAGGTGTGTCATACCGGGCAAAAAGATACCGCGATGCGCCGCTGCCCATGCAAGCATTGTGTGCGCGATGCTCTTGGTTGTCTGGCGTGTGCGCTCGAGCCGATCGCGGATGTACAACGCCAGTGCAGTCAGAACTTGATCGTTGCGCGATCGAGCAGTGTGAATTTTCTCGCCGACTGAACCAAGAGCTCTGGTCAGTTCAAGCTCTAGCTGTGAATGGACATCCTCAATACCGTCCTCGATGCGGAACTGACCATCGGCGATCTGTTGCGCAACGCGTTCCAGCTCGGTGACCAGCAGCATTGCTTCGTGCTCGGTGATAA
>JBBIUD010000223.1:0-3444 GCA_037440485.1 Chlorobiota bacterium | reverse complement strand
AACAGATTTTGACGCACTCGCTGGCGTGTCATCTGGAGCAATCCCAATTCTGTGATCGAGTACAGCACCGTCTTTGCTCGATCCCGGCTGAGAACTTGCCGCATGTGCGAAAGGAGCTGTTGGCGGTGCTTGGGGTTTTTCATGTCAATGAAATCTACAATGATGATACCGCCAACATCGCGGAGACGGAGCTGCCGAGCAACAGCATCGGCAGCTTCCAGGTTTGTGCGCAGTGCATTGACATCTTGCTCGGCATCGGTCGTTGCGCGTCCGGTGTTGACATCCACAACCAGCATTGCTTCGGTGTGGTCGAGTACAATCGAGCCACCGCTGGGTAGTGGAATAGTGCGAGCGGTAATCAGTGGTAGTTGATCGGCGATACCGGCATATTCGAATAGTGGCTGATCACCACGGTAGAGCTGCAATCGTGGGAGTAGTTCCGGTTCTGTTTCTGCAAGGTACGTTTCAATGACGCGGTAAATGCGCGTGCTGTCAACAACGATGCGTTCAACGTTGGAGGTGAGCAGGTCACGCACGATGCTGCTGGCGATGTTTTCTTCGCGGTAAAGCAAACCAGGCTTTTGTCGTGTGGCTAATTGCTGCTCAATGGTGCGCCATTGGGCAATGAGCGATTCCCAATCTCGCTGCAGGTCATGTTCGGTTTGGTGTTCGGCGGCAGTGCGTATAATACAGCCAGCGCCCGGTGGCAGGAATTGTCGCGCCAGTGAACGCAAACGTCTCCGTTCCGCTGTGGAGGTAATTTTTCGCGAAATACCGATGACGTTTTCGAACGGCATGAACACAACGTATCGTCCAGGTAAGGTGATCCGCGTTGTAACGCGCACACCTTTCGAGGCATACGCTTCGCGGATGACTTGCACGAGTACCAACTGCCGTGGCTGGAGATTGATAACGACCTCGCCGGAACGTTTTGTCTGGAAAGTTGGCTTCGAGCGAGATCGCTGTTTCGGTTGTGCAAGGCGCAGTGCTTCGCGCGCTGAGGGGCTAAGTTCTTCAACAGGAGTGGTAACGAGGACGCCGTCGCTGTCGCCTTCATCGTCGGTTAGGTAGTGCTCCTCCAGTGATGTGTCAACGTCCGAAAAGTGCAGAAAAGCATCCTGCTCAAGCCCAATGTCAATAAATGCTGCATTCATTCCTTGAACGATTTTTTCGACTCTTCCCAAAAAAATACTTCCCACCAGTCGCTCTCGGTCGGGAACGTCCGCAAAGTACTCGACTAACTCACCGCGTTCGGTAATCGCGATACGCGTTTCGTCGAGAGAATGACTCATGTAGATGACTTGCTTCATGCTGCATCAGCAACAACCACGTGCAAAATAAAACGGTCAAGTTTGCCACACGCACTCTACGCTATCTGACCGTTGCTTTCTTCCGAACCTGGCGGAGTTGGGATAGGCAAAGCCGCGTGGAACTTGACCGCACGCGAAAATACGACACACCACCGCAGCGGCTACAGAAATCGCCAATAACCGCTGCAATCAATTGATGCAGTTGGCGTGCAATTGCTAATTTGCCTCCGGTGAGTGTTGAAACTGTACTACGCTCGATCTATGTCGCTTCTGTTCATTGCTGGTCCGTGTGTCGTCGAAAGCGAGGCTGTCGTGTTCACTGTTGCCGAGCATCTTGCGACCCTCCGCCAGCGCTACCAAGTCGAATTGATCTTTAAAGCATCGTACCGAAAAGCAAACCGTACCAGTATTCGTTCGTTTGTTGGCATTGATCGTCGCGCAGCTCTCGAGATACTGGCTCGAACACGCGAGCAATTTGCACTTCCCGTGCTCACAGACATTCACGAAAGCTGGGAAGCCGACGACGTCGCAGCATACGTTGATGCACTGCAGATACCCGCGTTTTTGTGTCGCCAAACCGATCTTCTGTTAGCAGCAGGGAAAACGGGTAAAACCGTCAACATCAAAAAAGGGCAGTTCGCTGCACCGGAAGACATGGCAAAAGCTGTTGAAAAAGTTCATTCGACAGGCAACCACCGCGTCATGGTCACAGAGCGGGGTACAACGTTTGGTTACCACGATCTGGTCGTGGATATGCGCTCGCTTGTGCGCTTACGGTCCAGTGGTGCGCAGGTGATTTACGATGCTACGCATTCGCTCCAGCAACCAAGCATCGGGGAGCAATCCGGTGGATTGCGCTCGCTCATCCCGCATATAGCGCGCGCTGCTGTTGCTGTTGGTGTTGACGGCGTCTTCTTCGAAACGCACCCTAACCCGGCTGTTGCGCAGAGTGACGCAGCAACTCAGCTACCGCTTCGCTATGTCGAGCGTTTTGTTGAACAGATGATTGAACTTGATGCGCTTGTTCGCGCTCGCGGCTGGATCAACGATGACGTTGAGGGCTTTGGTGGGTAGCACGGTGATTGGGATAATGACAGGAAGTCGCATTACCCTACGGAGATCGTCGAGACCATGTGACTTCTGTAAGTGGTGGCAAAAACTGGTTATAGCCATGCTACTGCTATCATCCTGCGGCGAGGACATCCAGCCGGGACACGATCCAGTGCCCTACGAGTTACTACCCAGCAACACACTATCCAATGCAACGATCACCTTTGTTGATTCTCTGCAAACCAAAGCCATCGTTCACGCAGGGCAAGTCCAGTGGTATCCATCCGAGCAGCAAACGTTGCTCGATAGCAGCGTGTATGTGGAGTTCTATGCAGCGTCGGGTCGTGTTGCAGCGCGTCTGTGGTGCGACAGTGCGAAGGTTGAAAACGCAACGAGCAACATGTGGGCATACGGGCATGTGCGAGTTATCTCCGATAGCACGGGTGTACGTTTGCAAACGCACTCGTTGCGCTGGGATAATCGGCGACGCCGACTTTTGACCAGCGATTATGTCCGCGTTGAGCGCCCAGGCGAAATTGTCGAAGGTGGGTATGGCTTCGAGTCGGATGAATATCTCAAGCACTACACAATCTTCAACGTTCAAGGAAGCGTCCACCCATGAAGCGACCAATCATTGCCGCGAACTGGAAGATGAACACACTTGCGTTGCAAGCACAGCAGCTTGCTCGCGACATTCGTCGCGCCGTCGAGCAGAATCGCTACGCACACGAGTGCACCATTATCTTATGCCCACCGTTTGTGAATCTGTCGGTTGTCGCTGAATGCATCAGTGGAAGTGGAATCCATCTCGGCGGACAAAATTGCTGGAGCGAACCATACGGCGCATTCACTGGTGAGATTAGTGCCGCCATGTTGCGAGCGGTTGGATGCTCCTATGTCATCATTGGTCATAGCGAGCGCCGTTCGATTTTTCGAGAGGACGACCTGCTCATCCTGCAAAAGCTCTTGCGTGCATGGGAAGAAGGTTTGGTACCGATTCTCTGCATCGGGGAAACACTGCAGGAACGCCAGCTCAATAGAACGTGGGCTGTCCTGGAAACGCAGCTCGAACAGGTCCTCTCTG
>JBBIUD010000222.1:0-3452 GCA_037440485.1 Chlorobiota bacterium | reverse complement strand
CATCGAGCATGCGAAAACCTTGCGCATCGCCCCACGAGCGGACGTAGCCTGTGTTCCGGAAAGCACGAATTTCTCGGCGATACCATTGGCGTCCCACACCGATGTAGTCGTAGTTGCCGTAAAAATGCAGCCATCGAAAGAGCAATGCTTCGACCTGTCGGTCGCGATCAGCACGGGCGAGTTCAGTCTTGAGGATTCCGAAATCGTCTTCATGAATCAGCTCATCGCCCTGGAGATAAAGGCACCACTGGCAGGTTGCATGGCGAAGTGCAATGTTGGTTTGGCGAGCCAGTTCAGCTCCGCCACTGCGATTGGTGTCGTCCCAGATCGTGTCAATGATTCGAAGGTTAGGCAAACCGGTTTCAACGAGTGCTTCGCGTGTGCCATCGGTCGAATTGCCGACGGCAACGATGACTTCGTCGCAGAGGGCAGATAGGGTTGCAATTGCCTCAATGAATGGATAGCCGCGCTCAATGCCGTTCCGAATGAAACTAATGCCCGACAGTGTTGGCATAGGAAACGAAGCGGTTTGTTTTCGATGTGAAAGCAAAACTAAACGTGTGCTGCCCTGTGTATTTTTGCAATGCGTCTATTGCAGGTGCCTGCTCTCGGTGAGCAGGAGAATAGGGAAGCAGGTGGAAAGCCTGCGCGGTTGCGCCGCCGTAACGGGCGACGACGCGTTCATCAGTGCCACTGCAGCCACGCCGCTGTGGGAAGGCGAACGCCGAGGATGACCCCGAAGCCGGAAGACCTGCCTGCAATAGCTCATCAGTACGCCAGTACAGCGCTGCGCCAACAGCGCGATGAGAGACGCCCCTGCGTGTTTCCGTTCGATTCCGCTGGAGGTTTCTCTCGGTTTGCTTTTTACCATTTGCCACTTGTTGGCGCAAGTGGGATGTTGAACTATTGTCGGAGAACCCATGCGAGTCCATATGCGCTGGCTGCACTCTGTTGCAGCAAGTCTGCTCTTTTTCTGGGCGTGCCAATCGAATACGCCAACCGAGCCGCCCAACACGTCAACGCCTGCCGATAGCGTTGCGATTATCGTCAACCAGGGTACCTTTGGGCAGGATAATGCGAGCCTGACCCGTATTGATCTGCGAACAGGTTCTGTCGTTGCCGATTGGTTCGGCAGTGCCAACAACGGGCAAAAGCTTGGAGCAACAGCGAACGATATTGCCCGAAAAGGCGATACTGCGTTTGTGACGGTGACCACCTCCAAAACGATCGAAGCGATCAATATCCGTACGGGAAAATCAGTCGGGCGAATGCAATTTTCGGGTGCCAGTGAGCCGTGGCGGATAACGATTGTATCGCCAACTCTGGGTGTGGTCAGTACGACCAACGGCGATGGAATCGCGCTGTTCAATCCGACCACTCTGCAGGTAACAGCGACGATAACCACCGGACCAGCAACCGAGGGAGTTGCGGTAAGCGGCAATTATGCGTTCGTTGCCAATAGTGGATACGGCGATCTGCGTCAGGGGGAACCCCATGCTGGGACAATCGCTGTTGTCAATCTCACAACCCAGCAAGTTGAGCGCTACTTGCCCGCTGGACCCAATGTTCGGGAGCTCATTCTTTCCAGCGATGGGAAAAAGCTCTATGCGTTTTACCAGCATCTGTTCAGTCAGCCAGACTCACTCCAAGGCATCATCGAATACGATGTCACAACCTTCCAGGAGCAGCGGCGCTGGCGCTTGCGGTGCGGTGGCTCGCTGCAGTACTACGCAGGTGCACTCTATGCGCTCGATTATGATCCGCAGACGTACAGCGCAAAAAATATCCTCCGCTTCGACTTGTCGCAGCCATCGAGCACACCGTCGCGCATTCCACTTCCCACTGGTGTGACACCGAATGGTTTTAGTATCAATCCTCTCGATGGTACGTTTTTGCTCTTCGATGCGCGCGACTATCAAAGCAACGGACGAGTGATCGTGCTCAGCTCTTCTGGGCAACAGGTACGAGAATTTAGCGCCGGCGTTGCGCCGGTTCGTGCGATGGTTTATTGAATTTTCGACAGATGACACGCTGGAAAGGACAGGTCCTGGTATTGTTGCTTGCGACTGCCCACCTTGTTGCCCAGTACCAGGACTCTGTCCGATTTGTGTTTCGTCCCGTTTTCGTTGAAGATTCGCTCCGTCGGGATGTTGTGCGAGCAATCCCGCGAGTGGAGCTGCCACGATCAACGCTGGAGCGCATACCGGCAACGACTGTTGCCGATGCAGTGCAAGGTATGCCGGGTGTCTTTGTCCGAAATTATGGTGGTCTTGGTGGACTCAAGACGGTTTCTATTCGGGGGGCAACGGCTGCACAAACAGCGGTTGTGCTCGACGGTATTCGGCTCAACACCGTCTCCAATGGTTTGGTTGACCTTGGTCAAGTACCGTTAGCACTCTTGGAACGAATCGCGGTCGAACGCGGGAGCCACAGTGCGCGATGGGGAGCACACGCGGTCGGAGGAGCGGTGCTGCTATCGCTTCGCCAGTACGCACCTGGTGTACGGGCACATGCTGCCATTGGTGCCTTCGGTGAGCGCAGCGCATCGCTGGATATTCCTTCAAAAATTGCTAACCATACCATTAGCTTTCTTGCCGATGTTCAATACTCGCAGGGGAACTATCCATTCACACTGGAAGAGTTTGGGAGCATCAGACGTGTCGAACGAACAAACAGTGATGCATTGATGGCAAATGCAGCGCTACTGTGGCAAGCAACCAGCACGTCTTTGTCTTCCCGCGTTGCACTGTTTGCTCGCAGCAGTCAGCGAGGCGCGCCAGGTGCCGTCTTGCAAGGAGCGATCGAAAATGCTGCTGCGCGCTTAGATGATTCCGAGGTGCTTGTCCTTGGAGTGCTCACGCCGAATGCAGCGCCGTGGACACTACGCGTTTCTGGTCGTTGGTTCCAACAACACTATCGCGATTCCCTGGCATGGTATCGAGGCCCAAGAGGCGCCGATGACCGCTTCACTGCATATGATGGTGCTATGGTCCTGGAGCTTCCAAGACTCACCGGTACCAATTGGTACGTGGCACCATTTTCTGAACTCTACGTGAATACACTCCGAGGGAATCTCTATCGGAGCGGTGCTGGCTCGTATGCACAGCGGCTCCAGTTTGGTGCAGCTGTTGAAGCAGGAACGACCATCGTAACCGACACAACCAGCATGTTCTCGATCGAAAGCACGCTCCGTGCCGATACATACAGTGATGTTGCCGATGCATGCAGCGGTACGGTTCAAGCACGGTGGATGCGGGCACACCTACCGATAGCTCTGCGCATGAGTGTTGGGACAAGTTATCGCCCACCCTCGTTCAATGAGCTGTACTATCAAAATTTCGGATCAACATCGTTGCAACCAGAGCGTGGGTACACCCTCAGTGGAGGTATCATTGCTGATGTGGGAATGCTTCATCTGGAAGCTGATGGCTTTGTTCTCTGGGTGCGTGATC
>JBBIUD010000221.1:0-3483 GCA_037440485.1 Chlorobiota bacterium | reverse complement strand
ATCCGGCAACCAAACCGCAAGCGGTATCTGCGCGGATTTGCCGGTGCAGCCCAAAAACAGTCCCAGCGCAATCAACGTGACGATATGGGGCGGAATAACGGTGCCGGCAAGGACAGCATTGCTGATCTCGTCGTAGCGGAGCGTTCCGGCATAGAGCACCAGTAGAAACATTGCCACCAGCATACCGAAATCCCCGATGCGATTGACCACGAACGCTTTCATTGCCGCATCGCCGGTCCAACGGATCCGCACTCCCTCGAACTGCTGGTCCCACCAAAACCCGATGAGCAAGTACGATGCAAGCCCGACGCCTTCCCACCCAAGAAAGGTCACCAGCAGGTTGTCGCCCAAGACCAGGTTGAGCATCATGAAAATGAACAGGTTCAGGTACGCAAAAAACCGCGCAAACGAGCGGTCGCCGTGCATGTACCCGATGGCATAGACGTGGATCAAAAAGCCAACGCCGGTGACAACCAGCACAAACAGCAGCGAGAGCTGATCAAGGCGCCAAGCCAGGTCAACGCTGAATTCACCGGCGGCGATCCACTGGTAGAGCCGGAGCACGAGGGTCCGGTCTTCAGCCGGACGCGCAAGCAGCTCCGCCAGCAGCCAGAGGGCAACAGCAAAACTTGCACCCACCGCACCCGATGCGATGGCGCCAATAGTCCGTTCTGATCCAAGACGCTTGCCGCCAAGCCCAACAAGAAGAAAGCCTGCCAGCGGCAACAACACAATAAACGCAATCAATTCAGCCATTGCAGATGCAGAATGGTTCACCGAGAAAAAGGCACGGGCGCCAACTGAGCAGCATACTCAATCGGCGACCTGGTCGTGTTCGTAATCAAAGAATGTTCGCTCGAACGGTAGCTCGACCGATTCGAAGCGAATTCGCAGCGTTTCGTCAACGATCATCAGGGCGTTGCGCTCGACCTTGATCCAATCGGTGCGTCGGGCGGTGATGGGTTCAGAAGCGATCAGCACCATCGTCGGTCGTTTGCCGTCGGGCATTGGCTCGACAACGCAACCGTCGGCTTCGCTGTTGTAGCGCCGACCAAGCGCGTAGTACAGCGAGGCGGGCTGCACATCGGGATTGGTCGTGTAGCGCAAAGCGACGATGCTGGTCCCATTGGTCAGCGCCACATTCAGATACGAATGCTGCCGGACACCGGCTTCGGTCAGTAGTGTGCTCAAGTCGTCGAGCGCGCGGTGCAGTGCATAGACCATTTCGTCGCAGCTCACATCGCCTCCGGGGTCCTCGATATGGTTGAGCACCAGCCCGAAGAAATGCTCCGAGTCGGTTGAACCCAGAATCGCGTCGTAGGCAACATCGTTCAAGGTGCGCAACAGTTTTCGCCGAATCTCCCGAAATCCGCCGATCATTCCGTTGTGCATGAACATCAGCTTGCCACACATGAACGGATGGGAATTGACCTCCTCAACCGGAAAGCCCGGCGTTGCAGCGCGTATGTGTGCAAACAGCAGCGGCGAATAAATCTTGCGCGCGATATTCCGCAGATTCGCATCGCTCCATGCCGGTTTGATCGAACGGAAGACGCACGGCTCGCTATCGAGTTCGGGCACGTACCAGCCCACACCGAAGCCATCGCCGTTGACCGCCACCGACATTTCGCCGGCATTGATGCTCTGGGCAACCACCAGCGAATTCCGCGGCTTGTAGAGAAGGTCGTGCGCCAGGATCGGCGGTCCGATGTATGCTACAAATCGGCACATATCAACTGAACCAGAAAAAGTACGCCGAAAATACGAACTGCTTTGCTCGTGCCAGCATACGCCGAACGAAGGCAAAGCCGAGAGGCTCGTCTATATTTGCGCTTGCCGTGAATTGCTGGCACACCACATCAGTGCGCTGGCAGCACCGCCACAGATACGCATTACTGTTTGGAGCAATTTCCGATGAATGTTCGCTGCATTCCGGTCGAGGAATTCTTTCGCAATCCACTGATAACGCAGGTTCGCATTGCGCCTGACGGCAGGTACCTGGCATGGCTGGCGCCCCGCAATGGACACCTGAACGTCTGGCTCTACGACCCGGCCACCGCAACGGGACGATTCTTGACCGATGAACGCCAGCGAAGCATCCAGTCAATCGCCTGGGCAAATTCCCGGACGATTGCCTTCCTTCGCGACAATGCCGGCGACGAAAATTTCCAGCTCTACCTGCTCGACATCACGGCGGACCAGTCACCGCGTCTGTGCACGCCCAGCACTGGCGTTCGCGCGGGCATTCTCGATACACTCCCGGATAACGAGCACCGCATCCTGATCACCCACAACGGACGCCAGCGGGAACTCTTCGATGTCTATGCCCTCGACCTTGCCAGCGGCAACCTTGAGTGCATCGCCGAAAATCCCGGCGGTGTGACCGGCTGGCTCGCCGACGATGAGGGCACGATCCGAATCGCAATCCGCACCGACGGTGCTAACACCACGTTGCTCTACCGCGATCGGGAAAGCGAACCCTTCCGCGAATTGATCACAACGAACTTCCGCACAACGCTTGTCCCACTCCGCATGGCACCCGATGGGCGGCGATTCTACGTGCTCTCGAACCGTGGACGCGATACTGCCGCGGTGTACGTGTTCGACCCAGCGACACTCCACGAAGAAGAGCTCATCGCTGCAAGCGATACCTACGACATGGACGGCATCCTCTACTCATTCAAGGATCGGCGACCGATCGCGGCAAGTATGGTTTCGTGGAAGCACGAATACATCTTTCTCCACCCCGATTGGCAGGCACTCTGGGAACGCACCGCCGAGCACATCGCAACGGAGCTGGGCAATCACGTCGTGGTTCAGATCACCGATTGGTCGCTCGATGAGCAGTGGGTCGTCGTCTGCGCCTACGGTGATGTGCAGCCGCCAGTGTACTACCTTCTCCACGCGCCGACCGGAGAGCGTCGACTTCTGGGCAAGACGATGCCGCACCTGGCAGCCGACGACCTTGCGCACCAGCAGCCGATTCATTACCGCAGCCGCGATGGCTTGCTGATCCGGGGATACTTGACCGTACCACGTGAGGACACCAAGCCACTGCCGCTGGTTGTGATGCCGCACGGCGGACCATGGACTCGCGATGTGTGGGGTTTTCATCCTGCCGTCCAACTGTTTGCCAACCGTGGCTACGGTGTGCTCCAGATCAACTACCGCGGTTCGACAGGCTACGGACGGCGGTTTTGGGAAGCTTCCTTCAAACAGTGGGGACGCGCTATGCAGGACGACATCACCGACGGCGTTCGATGGCTGGTTGCCAATGGCGTTGCTGATCCCGAGCGCGTCGGGATTGTTGGTGGCAGCTACGGTGGCTATGCCGTGCTCGCAGGGCTCGCCTTTACGCCCGAGCTGTATCGCTGCGGCGTGGACATTGTCGGAGTGTCGAACCTGATCACTTTCCGAAAAACCATTCCACCCTACTGGACACCGCTCAACCAAATGCTCGACGAGATGATCGGGAACGTCGAG
>JBBIUD010000220.1:0-3506 GCA_037440485.1 Chlorobiota bacterium | reverse complement strand
AACCCTCTGCCATGTATGACATTGCTTGCAGATTTGCCGCCGATGGAGATCGAATCTTGAGCTTCCAGGGATAGCCCGTACCATCGGCAACGATGAAAAATCCCAGCTCACCCTTGGGTGATTCGATTGCTGTGTAGGTTTCCCCCGGTGGCGCTGGTGGACCGAAGTTGATGATCATAAAGTCGGCGATGAGTTCTTCCATTTTTGTGTACACCTCGTACTTGCGTGGTGTCACATGGACAGGGTCGTTGAGCTTGACCTCTCCGCTGACGGGTTTATCGAGAAGCTGGTGAATCATGCGGATGGACTCGCGCATCTCCCGAAGTCGGACCATAAAGCGCGCATAGCAATCACAATCGTTTTCAACGATCACATCGAACTCTAACTGGTCGTACAGAAGGTATGGCTGGTCGCGACGCAAATCGCGCGATACGCCCGATGCACGCAGCACGGGACCGGTCAAGCCCAGCGCGATCGCTTTTTCGGCAGAACAGTAGCCAATACCCGCCATGCGGTCAATGAAGATGCGATTACGGCTGAGAATTTTTTCGACGTCATCGAGTTGTGGTATAAACTGTTCTGCCCACTGGCGAATCTTTGCCAGCACCCAATCGGGTATGTCATTGGCAACACCGCCAACGCGCGTGTAACTGGTCGTAAACCGAGCGCCGCAAATCAGCTCGAAGATGTCGTAGAGCTTCTCCCGCTCGGCAAATGTCCATAAAAACACCGTCAGTGCGCCCACATCCATTGCGGTTGCGCCGGTTGCAAGCAAATGCGATGAAATCCGCGCAAGCTCGCACACGAGCGTTCGTATCCACTGCGCTCGCGGCGGGGCTTCGATTCCCATGGCGTTCTCGATTGCCAGCGCAATGGCAACGTTATTCGACATGGGAGCAAGGTAATCGAGCCGATCGGTATGCGGAATGAATTCAACGTAGGTGCACTCTTCCGCCAGTTTTTCGTACCCACGGTGGAGGTATCCCAATTCCGGCACACACTTGACGACCGTCTCCCCATCGAGGCGCAACAAGACGCGCAACACGCCATGCGTGGCTGGGTGCTGCGGTCCCATGTTGAGCACCATATCGTTCTCGAGCGGGTCCTCAAATAGCAGCGTCGTATCGCGGTCAAGCAGTTCTTTGTAGATTTTTTCTTGCCGCAGTTTACGGACGCGTTCGAGTGTTGCCAGTGGGCTAATCTGAATGGTATCGCTCATGGTTTGGTCGCTCGGAATGATTCGCCACGAAAATACAACGCTTCGTTGCTCGTGTCTTGTTCCGTGTCATATTCTGACGGCAGCCGGGTTGTAGTTTCGCGCCAGCATACTATCGAACGTGCCATGACGATTTTTTCTCCGTCAATCGAGCGTGCTATCGAAGCACTGACGACACTACCGACAATCGGGCGCAAATCTGCACAGCGCCTTGTTTTTCATCTGCTGCGTCAGCCAGCCGAGAACGTCGAGAATCTTGCCCGCGCGCTCCTGGAGCTGAAGGCAAACGTCCGCTACTGCTCGGTATGCTACACCTTCACCGAACTCGACCCGTGCACGATTTGCACATCTGGAACTCGCGAGCGTGATTTGATCTGCGTCGTCGAACAACCGAGCGATGTTTTTGCCCTCGAGCGTACCGGTGAATACCGCGGTCTCTACCACGTCCTCCACGGCGCGCTCGATCCACTCCAGGGCATCACAGCCGAGCAGCTCAAGATTGAACCACTACTCGAACGGTTGCGAGGTGGCGACATTCGCGAAGTCATTTTAGCGCTCAACCCAACGGTCGAAGGTGAGGTAACAACTCACTACCTTGCCAAACTGATCGCACCGCTCGGCATTCAAATCACACGAATCGCACGCGGAGTGCCGGTCGGCATGGATTTAGAATTTGCCGACGAAGCAACGTTATCACGAGCGTTGGCAGGACGGAGCAATGTCCAGTAACTACGCATACATCGCCATTGCGTGGCTTGCGCTTGTTGGCTGCGATGCGTTCACACCACGCACACCAGAGCCACCTGATAGCGGCTCGTTGGAATTTGATCAACCCACCAGTGAACTCATCGTTGTCAGCAACTTTCAAAGCGCGCTCCGCCAGAAAAACACCGAAGCATTTCTCCTCTGCCTTGCTGATACCTCGCAGGGATACGCAGTTTCCCAGCAGTATCGCTTTGAGCCATCGGCTGAAGCCGGCGCACGATTTGGTGATAAATTCGCATCGTGGTCGCGGACTGATGAGCGCCAAGCGATGTTATCGCTTGCCAGTCGGCTCGGACCCGATCAGACACCGACGCTGACGCTGACGAATGCGCGATTCGACGTCCGATTACCCGACTCTGCGGTGTACGTAGCGACCTACATACTGGAGCTGCCGATTGCCTTGCCCTCGGTGCCGACACGCGTGGCTGGCACGCTGCGCTGGACGATCGTGCCGAATCGCATCGGGCTATGGGCAATCTCGCGGTGGCGCGATGCGCCATCACCTGCAAGCGATTCGATCCCGGATACATGGAGCACACTCAAAGCATTGCTGGTCAACTGAACATGCGCAGCAGCATCTATGGACTCTGGCTCTTGTTTGTTGTAATCGCTGGGTGTACAAACCCATTTGCGCCCCGCCTGCTGGATTCCCCAGCAAGCAGTGCCGGACTTAGCGACCAGCGCACACCCGATGGCGTCTTCCAGAATTTCCGCGTCGCCTATTTGACCAAAGACACGCTCACCTACGGCAAGCTTCTGGCACCCTCGTTTACGTTCCTTTACCGCAATTACGACCGCGGCGTTGACCTTTCCTGGGGTCGCGATGAAGAAATGATCGCAACCAGCGGATTATTCCAGGCGGCTCAATCACTCGATTTGCTCTGGAACGATGTTGTTCTGGCTGCTGGTGATTCGCTGACCTACGACATCGCGCGGGGGTTTGTTTTGACAATTACCTTTTCGCCGAACGACATCGTGCGTATTCAGGGGCGAGTCAATCTTCGGCTCATCCGTTCCAGCGCCAGAGAACCGTGGATGATAGCCGTTTGGCGCGATGAATCGAACTACTAAGTCTTGGTTTGTTCTGGAGGAACGTGCGCCATAAAATCCTGCACAAAACGTGGGTAATACTGCGCCAGTAGCTCCTCGATACGATCGGGATTGGGTGATTTCAAGATTAGCCCGGCATAGTGTTTTTTACGTTGGACCCAGCAGATTTCTGGATCGGTGTAAGCGCTCATGTCTGGCCATTCCTGGCGCGCAAGGGTAAATATTGCTCCGCCGTAGTTCCGCTCTGGTTTTGGTGGCGCATACTCATCATCGTCGCGAAGTTCCAGTCGCGCCCATTCGTGCCAGAGGCAAACGCCCGTTGCATGCCAGATAACATCGGGGATGCGTGCTCCACCGACACGCGCACCGGCTTCAAGAAAGTAAAACTGCCCATCTGCGCGACTGTGGATGTATTCGATGTGTGTCACTCCCTGCTTGAGACCAAAAGCTTTGATAATTGCCGCGTTCATTTTTT
>JBBIUD010000219.1:0-3525 GCA_037440485.1 Chlorobiota bacterium | reverse complement strand
TGAGGGGTGTTACTACACAGTCGTTGGTCTGCCGGTCGAGTTACTCTACCGCATGCTGCGTTTACTGTGCCGGGTTGCTGGGTGATGGAACGAGCTGTGCTTCTGCTTGCTGTCGGGATGATCACGGGCATAAGCTCGGGTTTGTTTGGAATTGGAGGCGCGTTGATTGGAACACCGTTGTTGCGTGTGCTGGTGAATATGCCTCCGCTCTTTGCACTTGCGACGCCATTGCCGGTTGCCATTCCATCGGCGCTCAGCGGTGCTGTTGTGTATTGGCGGCGCGGATTAGTGGACAGAGCATTGACACTACAGACCCTGCGTGTTGCTGTGCCGATGACAATTGCAGGATCAATGCTGACGCACTGGACAGAGGGCAGCATTCTGATGGCAGCGACTGCCGTGGTACTGCTCTACGTTGCTGTTTCAATGTTGCGTCCGATGGTGCGTGCTGCGGAGTCATCACCGGTCGTATCGCCAAAACGGTTAGCCTTCGCCAGTGCGATTGCTGGTTTTCTGGCAGGATTCCTTGCCATTGGCGGTGGAATAGTCCTTGTACCGGTGTTTGTGCGGTGGCTCGGTGTGCCGGTTCACCGTGCACTGGCGACGTCGCTTGTCTGCGTGGCAGCCATGGCAATACCGGGAACGGTTGTCCATGCATTGCTGGGGCATGTTGACTGGGTAGCGGCGTTGGTCATTGCGATTGCTGCGTTACCGGCATCGTTGCTGGGGTCGCGTATTGCTCTCCGTCTCAAAAGCCGAACACTGGAAGTGCTCTACGGTGCTTTCCTGGCAGTCTTCGGCGTATGGTTTTTGGTGCGCACACTATTAGGACAGTAGCCGCTTCCGAACGATAATGTAGAGCGGCAGTGCCACCAGCAGGACAACGACCATCTTTGCAATTGAGATCGCAAGCCACCAAAGATTCCAGATGATCCACCCAAAAAAGCTGACCACCACGTACGCAATCACAACGGCAAGGACAAGGGCAAGAAAGTTTTTCATACACGTTCCGGTGATAGTGAAGAGTGGGATTGACGTTTGGGAAAGAAAAACATCCGGACGAACGCGATGTGTACGACAGCCGTTAGCAGTACCCCGAGTGAGTCAGCGCCGATAAAGACGCCCTGCTCTGGGCGGGTAATCAATCTACCAATCGGGCTTAGAAGCGCCCACAGAATGATGAACGCAAAACCGATAAGCACGCCTGCCAGGACTGCTTCCCGCACAGAACCATTCCGCTGCCACTGCGCCACAACGGTGTAGATGCACACGTAGAGGTCGGCATAAAACACAACGATATCGAGCATCGTGTAATTTTGATGTGGTCAAGCATTCTGGACACCAAATTATGGCGCGGAAGTCGAAGGTTGCTGTGGTGCTGACAACTATCAGCACCGAAGAGCAAGCGCACGCATTAGCGCAGCAGTTGCTTGCAGAACGTCTCATTGCATGCTCGACGGTGATTCCGGCAGCATCATCCCACTTTTGGTGGGGTGGCAAAATCACCAGCGAGTCCGAAGCACTGCTCATGATCAAAACAAGCAGCGATGTGGTCGAGCGACTGAAAACACGCATTCTCGAACTGCATCCCTACAACATTCCAGAGTTTATCGTGCTTCAAGCATCCGATGTTGCCAACGCCTACGCTGCTTGGATCGAAGCGTCCACAAAGTCTGGGGAGAATTAATGGCGTCGCTGTGGGATGCTACCTACGTCGTGACCGATGTCGAGACGACTGGTTCTGATCCGACGCTCCACCGCATCATTGAAATTGCGTGCGTCGTGGTGCGTGGTGGTGAGATCGCCGAACGGTTGCATTCGTTGATCAACCCGCATCAGTTTGTCCCGCCGTTCATTACGCAGTTGACCGGTATAACCAATGCCGATGTCGCCACAGCCCCCGAAGAGCAGCAGGTGATGCCACTGGTCGCTCAGTTGCTTTCGACCGAGGGTGCTGTCTTTGTGGCTCATCAGGAGCTTTTCGATTGGCGGTTCGTCCAGCAGGCACTGCAGCGGTGCGGGTGTGCGGTGTGGGATATTCCGCGTTTATGTACGCTGCGATTGGCGCGACGGCTGCTCCCAGCAGATCGGAAGAAAAATCTTGGCGCGCTTGCTGAATACTACGACATTCCGATCAACGGGCGTCACCGGGCACTCGGTGATGCCGAGGCGACAGCGCATGTGCTACTATGCCTGTTGGAAGAGCTTGAGCGGCGAGGTGTTGAGTCGCTCGAAGAGCTGCTCTCGTTCCAGTATCAGCGACTTCCGACGCGTGCGCTCCCGAAGCGAGTCCTGAAGGCAGTCGAGCCATACCTTGCGTCGTTGCCGGAATATCCGGGTGTGTACGCGATGTACGGCTGCGACGACGCTCTGCTCTATATTGGCAAAGCTAAAGTACTTGCTGAGCGTGTGCGGAGTTATTTTCAGCCAAGTGCCGTGCATGCTCCGCACATCGAACATATGCTTCGCCAGGTTCGGCGCATCGAGTGGGAAGAAACGGCAACCGAGCTTGGCGCGCTGCTGCTGGAAGCGCGGCGTATCCACTCGCTCCAACCGCCGTTCAACATTTTGCATCGCCAGACGCGACGCTATCCCTTTCTTCACTTGACCGACGAGCAGTTTCCTCGGTTGGAACTGACTATGCAGCACGATGGAAGTGGCGAATATTTCGGTCCGTTCCCGCATCGCGGTATGGCAGAAGAGTTGCGTGCAATTATCCAGGACATGTTCACTCTGCGGCGGTGTACGGGACTACTCACCCCATCTGCCAGCACTCGACCGTGTTTTTACTTTCACCTTCGGCGGTGCGGGGCACCGTGTAGCCAATACCAAAGCGCTGACGACTATGCACGCGAAGTTGAGCGCGTTCGGCAGCTTCTTCACGGCAACGCAGATTGGCTGATTGCGCATCTGGAGGAGCAGATGCATGCTGCTGCTGAGCGGTTGGACTTCGAGCAGGCAGAACGAATCCTGCGCCGAATTCGAGAGTTGAAAAAACTGACCGCACGCATGCCAATGCCATCGGCATCGCTGACGCAGTTCAATCTTGCACTGGCAGTGCCGACGGCATATGAACGCTCAACTGTTGAACTCTTTGCCTTTGTGCGCGGAAAACTTGTCGTGCAAGATGTAGTCGGACGCCGACAGAAACTGCCAAGAGTTGCCGATCGCATCGAGAATGCCTTTCGGTCGGCGCCGGTGGAGCTAACGCCGACCGAGGTAACGGCAATTCGCATTGTGACCGGCTGGATGTACCACAACCGAGGCAGCTACCGTGCTCTGTTGCTGGAGGATACCTGGCAGCGCGATACGCTGACCGATCGGCTGGAGCGATTGGTACGCGATGGCAGCCTGGAACTGCCGGTTGTACAAGTGCCACTGGAGGAAACATAAATGCACCAGACAGCAATGGAGCAGACACCCCACACGTTTCACTACCGCCTCGATACGTACTGGCGTGCTGTTGCCCTGTATGCTGTTGCGCTCTTGCTCTACGGTGTCGGGCGCAGTTTTATTGCCGGTACG
>JBBIUD010000218.1:0-3535 GCA_037440485.1 Chlorobiota bacterium | reverse complement strand
TTGCGAAAGAAGATTTCCCAACGGTTCTGGCGGAACGTGCTCGGCAAGTGCAACCAGCAGTGGAATCTGCCCGAGCACCGTTGCCAGACTCCGCACATCGCGCGGTGTTGCACGACCGGTGCAAATTTTGGTGATGAGGCGCTCAAGATCACCGATGGGGTCGAGCGCGATGGTGATGCGCTGACGTAGCTCTGGTCGCTGGAAAAGCTGCTCGACTGCCTCCAGTCTCCACTCAATAGCATCGCGACGCCGTAAGGGGACCATGAGCCATTGCTTGAGCAATCGTGCACCCATGGGCGTGCACGTGCGATCGAGCACTGCCACCAGCGAGAAGTTCTCGTTGCCCAGGGGCAGCAGATCGAGATTGCGGCGCGTGCTGGTGTCGAGCATCATGACGTCGTCGCGCTGCCAGCACCGAATCGAGCGCAAGTGCTCGACCTTGCCCAGTTGTGCATCGCTGATGTAGCGCAGCAACGCACCAGCAGCACCGATGCCCGCGTCGAGATCCTCGATGCCGAACCCTTTGAGCGAGGTTGTGCCAAAGTGGTCTGCCAGCAGGCGCCGTGCATCGAGAGTATCGAAATGCCATGCCTCAATACGCGTGATCACTGGCACTGCTGCAACCGGTGCAAGCTGCGCGCGCAGGCGATCTGCCTGCGGCTTGGGAACCAGCAGCTCTGCCGGACGGAGCGTTTCGACCAGCGGCACAATGTCCGACGGCGCCAGGTGCCCGACGACAAATTCACCCGTCGAAACATCGGCGTATGCCATGCCGATCGCCCGTTCCTGCTCGAGCAGGGCAAGGATGTAGCGATTGCTTCGTGCGTCGAGGACTTTGTCGTAGAGCGCTACGCCAGGAGTGACAACTTCGACCACACCCCGTTTGACCAAGCCGCGGGCAAGCTTGGGGTCTTCCAGTTGCTCGCAGACGGCAACGCGGTAGCCGGCGGCGACAAGCTTCGGCAAATAGGTGTCGAGCTGATGGTGCGGAAATCCAGCCAGCGGCACATCGCCCGCGGCGCCGTTGTTGCGCTTGGTCAGTACGATGCCGCAGACTTTGGCGGTGACGATAGCATCGTCGCCGAACGTTTCAAAAAAATCGCCCATGCGGAACAGCACGATGGCATCGCTGTGCTGCCGCTTGATCGCTTCGTACTGCCGCATCAGCGGCGTTTGTGTGGACTGTGCAGAATGTGGCATCGCGTGGCGAAATTACTCGACCCACTCGAAGGCGGCGCGAATCTGCTCGATGCTATAGCCTGCACCAAGAGCACAGAGCAATTTGATGCGTGCTTTCTGTCCGTTCAAAAAGTCGGCAAAAATGACACCTGCCTGGTGAAGGTGCTTGCCGGCGCCCTCGTAGGCGTAGAGGTGTTCGGTACGCCCGACCGGACAGCGCGAGACCAATACCACCGGGATTCGGCGTTTGAGAACATCGAGCAACTGGTAGTACACCGGGGGCGGCACATTCCCAACTCCCATTGCCTCGATGACAAGTCCCTCGGCACCCTGCTCGACTGCAGCCTGGATCAATGAGCCATCCATGCCAGCAAAGCACTTGAGCAGAGGAACGTTTGCAGGCATGCGCTGGGTGGGAAACGTCTGCCGATGCACCGGCGCTCGGTAGCGGATTGGCTTGCCATTGGATATGCGACCGAGCGGACCAAAATCCAGGCTGCGGAACGTGTTGATTTCTTCGGTGTCGGTTTTCGTCACTTCCGATGCGGCGTTGATGACTCCTGCCAGGCACACCAGCGTTCCCATTTCCCGAAACTGCGAACTGATAGCAATAGCGACCGCATCGCGGAGATTGCGCGGACCATCCCAGTCGGGTTCGCTGGAATTCCGCATCGCGCCGACGACCACAACCGGTTTGGGACTTTCGATGGTGCAATCGAGCAAGAAAGCGGTTTCCTCGAGCGTGTCGGTGCCGTGTGTGACGACCACACCATCAATATCGGGACGTGCCAAAAGCTGCTGGGCACGCTGCGAAACCTCGAACATGCGCTCCGGAGTCATGTGCGGACCGGGAAATTTCCCGTACTCGACCACCTCGATCTCGGCAAGTTCTCGAATTTGGGGGACAGCGTCGAGAATGTCAGCGCCCGACAGCGATGGGACAACGCCGCCGAATGCTTCCGACAGGGACGAGGCAATGGTGCCGCCGGTGAAGATGATCGCAACGCGTCTGCTCATGACGGCGAAATTAGAGCGCTGCGATCAGTGCAGAACCGGTAGCGGAAGAACGACCTGCTGCATGCCGGAACGGATAATGCAGTAGTACATGCCGCTGCCAAGTCCATCGAGCGGCAGTGTAGCGCGGTCGCTGCTGCTGGTACCGCTGCTGATGCAGCGTCCACGTGCATCGCAGAGTGTCCAGGACCACTGCGGCGGTGCAGACGGGAGCACCAACGTGGCGGCATCGCCTGTAGCGGGAGCCGGCGCGATCGTCGCGGTCAACGGTGGCACCAAGGATTCGACACTGCTGGTGGGGCGCTGTCCGACGCGGAAATAGACCGGCACAATCGCATTCGTCACCACTGCCTGGGGTGATCCTGCTGCTCGGATTTTGCTGGCGTCGAGCATGATGGAGGCAATACCGACCTCCCCAATGCTGGCACCGGCGGTAAAGGCAATACGCCCGTCGTCGCCGCGGTAGCTGGGATAGCCCAGTTGGTCGGTTGCGGTGATTTGCTCGACTTGCTGGGTGAAAAGATTGGCTGCCATGATCGCATACTCACCGGTGCCGTCGTTTACCCAGTCGAAGGCGATGATGTAGGGGGAGTTTTTCGCAAACGTTGGATTGCCAACGCTGACACCCACTGGCTGAACGGGCAGCACACGGGTGACGACTCCAGACCCAAATGTGCCGGCAGCATTATCCCACGCGCGGAGCTGGAGAATGTCCCAGTACACGAGCGTATCGCTGGCGCCGGTCGGCGTTGCGTTGAGTGCGTCCAGCAGCAGTGTCTGCCCATCTAAGTGCCACTGCAAGGCATCGGCAAACAGAAGTTGCGAGCTGCTGGTATCGCCCGAATAGTTCGGGGTGTAGAGGCGAAATGCCCGCGATTGAACTGGCGTTGCCGAAAGGTCGAACACGTACACCATCGGGTCGTATGCGATGGAGGTCGCCGCCAGCCGCCGCCCATCGGGTGATATAGCGACGCTACGCCAGACGGGCGTTGGGTCAATCACCTGCTCCTGCACAGTCGGTGCGGTAAGAGCACAGGCACGCAGCGTGTTGTCGGCAGCAACGTAGAGGCAAACAGACCCGTTGTCGGTTACCGTCGGGCGCGAAAAAATGCCCGAGGCTGTCGAAACTTGGCGCGGTGTTGTCGGGGCATCGGCGTTATCGAACACGTAGAGCGCGCCAGTGCCGGGTCCATACACCAGCAGACGATCGGTTCCGGGAACGGGTTGGTAATCGTTGGGACGAGTACCGCTGCCGCCGCTGTGCTGGTTGTTACACCGTACTATAACAAGCCGACACAACGGGGTCTGCTCGAACACTATCGAGCATTGATTCGCGAAACCG
>JBBIUD010000217.1:0-3572 GCA_037440485.1 Chlorobiota bacterium | reverse complement strand
TCATTTCCCACGACTCCTGCCGATTGGTATTGCGCTTGTAATTGTTGGGCTTGGATTCAAAGTAGCGGTGTTTCCATTCCATCAGTGGGCACCGGATGTGTACGATGGAGCACCGACTGTTGTGACAGGCTTCATGAGCACAGCAGGGAAGGCAGCAGCATTGAGCGCATTTATTCCGCTGGTGCTGAATATCTTCCCAATTTCTTCGGTCAGTGTTCAAACTGTCTTAGCGCTGAGTGCCGCAGCAACAATCGTTGTCGGAAACGTCGCGGCAGTGGTGCAACGCCGTATCAAACGGATGCTTGCTTATTCGTCGGTTGCTCATGCTGGTTATATGCTCATCGGTCTTGCTGCAGGAAATAGCCGAGGTCTTAGCGCGGTAGTCTTTTATGCGGTCGTGTACCTATTCATGCAGTTAGGAGCATTTGTTGTCCTGGCAATGCTGGAGCGTGATACAGAACGGAGCATTGAACTCGACGATAGTGCTGGGCTCAGTACAACACACCCGGTGCTTGCAGCGTTGATGGCACTGTTTATGTTTTCGCTTGCCGGCATTCCACCAATGGCGGGATTTTTCGGCAAGTACTATCTTTTTGCTGCAGCAATTGAATCAAATCTGACCTGGCTTGCAGTGATTGGCGTCGTTGGTTCTATGATCTCGGTGTATTACTACATCGGCGTTGTTGTGTACATGTACTTCAAGGAGTCGCCCGCGGCATCTGGTGGTCGCATACCCTTTGCTGGTCCAGAACGCCTACCCTTGTTGGTTAGCGCAACTGTGCTGCTTGTGCTTGGTATTGTGCCAACGATGCTGGAATCACTGCTGTCCAACTTTTGGAAATAACCTCATCGGTAGCTCCAGTGTACGCGACGCTTATCTTTGGGTGTGCTCTTGCTTTTGCCCTCACGGCAACGGCACAAGATAGCGTTAGCATCTACTTCGACAGTACCCGCCGCCAGTCCGATACGTTGGATTTCGGGTACGTCATGGCAGGGGATTCGGTTATACGGCAATTGTTCATCGAGAACGCCTCAAGCCAGGAAGTGCAGATCCCGCAGGGCATTCGTCCGTACATCGCCGTTGACCCGGTTCTGCCATTCAGCGAAAACGATCCCGATGAGTTTCCGCTTGAAGCACTCTTTCCATTTCGCGTTGGACCGTATCAAACACGAGCATATCCACTGCGCTATACCGCGACACTTTTTGCTCAACATCCTGCTGGTCTGCACCAAGTTGCACTGACCGTTTCTGTGCGAAGAAGTGATGATACCGCGTCCATTGCTGCGAAGCGGCGCTTTATTCTCCGTGCGACTAAATCATTCCGACCAATCTGGAGCGACCAACAGTTCGTTGAGTTTGACTCGGTGTACGTCGGCTCTCCCTTCGATCGTGTTCATATGATCACAATGCGAAACGTCACTCGCCAGCTCGTACCAGCTCAAATCCTCCTCCAGGGAGATCAGCCAAGTCTTGATGCGTTTTCGATTGATGCTGATGCAACAAGCGTTTTTGCCAGCGAGGAAGTAAAGCAGTACCGCGTTCAATTCCGACCACCTGCAGCCGGACGGTATGCTCTTGATGTTCTTTTTGTGCACCCATCGCCGCTCCGCAACGGAGGACCGGATTCGACAGCACTTCAGCTTCGGGGCGTGGGTGTTGTTCAGAAGCTTCAGTGTCGGTTGGCTCTATCTCCCAATGTCGTCATCAATGGCGATACGATTGTGGTGCGCAATCGTGCTGTGAACAAATCCGATACCATTGCACTTGTATTCCAGAACACGGGCAACATTCCGATTGGCGCTATTGAAACGCAGCTCGATACGCACGGCTCGCTGTCGGACATTACCATTCTGCGTGGCTTTCGTATAACAGAAGTGCTCCAACCGCAGATGCTCGACACTGTTGTTGCGGTCGTCCATCCACTGCGTCCTGGTGTGAGCAGTGCAACGATCCGACTCCTAACGGACCTACTGCGTCGCCCGATTTATGGTGCTCCCATTGATGCCGCGCAATTCCGTTTTGTGCTCCAAGTCGAAAGCACGACCCAACGACTTGTTTCCCTGCAATCAGCCGTTGATTTTGGTACCCATGCTGCACTCGGAGCGTGTAGTGAAAATACAACAGACATAGTCCGCCTGGAGAATCGGAGTGATGAGCCTGTAACACTGACTTCTGTTACTCTGCCAACACCGTTTACGACATCGGTTCAACTGCCGCTGGTTGTTGCACCGGGAGCAGTCCAGACGATTCCGGTTTCAGTGGCGCCGCTGGATCATGCTGCCGATGTCCAGGGTTTCATGACAATCGAAAGTAGCGACACGGCATACTCCCCGCTGAGAGTGGGACTACGCATTCGCTTTATTCCTGCACCTACGCCTTCGGTTTACGCGCCGCAGTTAGAGTATGTACCAGGCAGTACTGCATTGCTACCGCTTCGCTGGACTGGAGATTCTGCAACACTCTATTCGGCAGGAATGCTTGAACTTGTCCTCGAACCGACAGTTGCTGAGATAGTCGGAGTCCAAACAACCAACACTGCAACAGAAGGAGCATCGGTTACGCTCGACAACAATGGAAATGGACGCTATCGAATTCGATTTCAATCGGTGCAGCGCTTTATCGCCCGCGATACACTGATTATGCTTGTGCTTCGCACCTATTTGGGTCAACAGCCACAGTCCACTATCTCACTTCCGCAGTTCCGTGTTGGGACGCTCAAATGTCCGGACGTCGTTGCTGGGAATACCGCAGAAGGTGTGCTCGCAGTTGAACCGTTCTGTGGAATGGGGTATAAGTTCCCCGTTGTTTTTCCTGCACTTGTGTTGAGCGATGCCGTTTCGGTGTCTGATGGGATGATAGCTATTGAGTGTTGGTCGGATAGTGAGCGTGTCGCTCGACTTGATTGTGTTGCAACCGACGGGCGGATTGCTGCGCAGTATCAGCTACAGCTACGTGCTGGTCGGCAGACTATCGTTATCCCAACCGAGCTTGCACGAGGTGTCTATGGGGTGCGGTTGCGCGATGAGTCCATACACTCCCAGGCAAGCCGTGTGGTCGTGGTTCGCTAATATTGTCGTGATTGCGGCTTTACCGTTGTGTGCCATTGCACAAGGATTCGATTGGGTGCCATCGTATCTGCTTCCGTTCCGAATCCCAACAGCGTATGGCATTGCTGGAGTGCAATTTGATGCAGTCAGTCTTTATGATTCTCAGGCGATAACCGATGGTGCGCTCGTTTGTGCTACCTACGGGGATGGAAGCGGTATGCAGCCAAAGCTCAATGTCGGCGGTGAGTGGTGGGTCATGCCAGACGCTACGGTGATGGTGCTTGCAAACGTCGGATGGCTGCGTGTTACACATCGTGCTGCTGGAACAACGGCACCGCTTGTTACGGGTGAAATGCTGCGAACTGAATATGTGCTGTCAACATCTCGGGTCAGTGTTGGTGTCCAAGCTGCCGCGAAAAGGCGACTACATTGGCGCTATAGCTGGATCAGAGCAGGCTTAGACGTTAGTGCATACCTGCCACCCTCGCTCGAGCAGAGCGAGCATGTGCTTGAACCAGGATGGT
>JBBIUD010000216.1:0-3591 GCA_037440485.1 Chlorobiota bacterium | reverse complement strand
GGAGAACGCGTGCAGTTCACGGATGAACGCAAACTACCGTACATGGAGGTACGATGCCTTCTGCAATTACCAACGGTGCGCGCATTCGCACCAACACAGCGGCGGAAAACGCCTATAATGCCCTCGATTCTGCAAACCGCAACGTCGCACTCCGGCAACTGCGCCTTTCGACGGGAAAGCGGATCAACTCCGCAGCCGATGATGTTGCTGGCTACATAACCGTCCGCTCCTTAGGCGAGCGCAACAGCTCTCTAAAAGCGGCGCTCAATGCCGTCGGCGATGCCACAAACGTCACGAACATCGCACAGGATGGGTTGGACAACATCACCAACCTCATCATGCAAATCAAGGAAGCGGTGGCGTCGGCTGCATCGGGTGCAATGGGAACCGATGAAAAAGTAGCGCTCGCAAAAGCAGCCTACCGATTCGCACAGCAAATCCAGACCATTGTTGATTCAACTGTCTTCGCCGGACGGCAACTGCTCGACGGTACCTTCACGGCAAGCTTTGTGATCGGTTCCCGTGCCGACAACACTCTCATTACGCTGGGCATTGACCTTTCAACAAACAACCCAGAACTGAACATCCCCTCGAACATCTTCGATCTGCGCCTTGTCTCGCTCAATTTTGCTGGTGTAACGGGATTGAGTTTGGCATCGCTCAACGACGTTTCCGCGTCGAATCTGGGCATCTTCGATTTTTCGGTGATCCAGACAACACTAACCAGCATCTCGATTGCTCTTGCCAACACTAGCAAGGTTGCCTCGTATCTCGGCGGTATTGCCAATCGGCTCACCTCGCAAGAAGATGCGCTCAAGTCGCAGATCACCAACTACAACGCTGCCATCTCTCGCATCGAAGATGCCGACGTTGCCAAAGAACAACTCGAATTGATTCGCTCGCAGTTTCTCCAGCAAGCCTCGATTATTTCGCTGTCGCAAGCGAATCAAACTCCTCAAACGTACTTGCAACTGTTGCGCGGATAACGACCAGGCGTATTCTCTACGGGTACGCACACAGCGGAGCGCTCACACACGAAGTGAGCGCTCTGCTTTTTGATAGTTTCGCTGGCAGTACAACTTTGCACAGACGAGGCTCGATGCACTCACCTCTGGCGATCCTGTTTTTTACCGTCTTGCTTGACCTTGTGGGTTTCGGCATCATTTTACCGGTTCTACCACTCTATGCCAAAAGCCTTGGTGCCAGTGAGATTGAAATTGGTCTCATCGCAGCGAGTTTTTCACTGATGACGTTGCTTTGGTCACCAGTGATGGGACGATGGAGCGATCGAATTGGACGGCGCTCGGTCCTTATCGTCTGCATTGCGATCAACGCAGCCGGTTATGCCTTGTTTGCACACGCTACGACTCTCGGATTGTTGATTGCCTCGCGCATGCTCAACGGGATTGGCGCATCGAACATCAGCGTTGCCCAGGCGTACATCGCTGATATAACTGCTGGTAGCGACCGCGCGCGATCACTGGGATTAATCGGTGCTGCCTTTGGTCTTGGCTTTATCATCGGTCCAGTTCTGGGCGGATTCCTCAAAGCGCATGGTGGCATCGTAGCAGTCGGTTATGTCCCTGCAGCGCTGAGTATCATCAATGCCGTGCTTGCATGGATCCGACTGAAAGAACCACCACGCCACCAGGAACTTGCGGCACATCGCGCATCTATCCTGGCAACACTGCGCCAAGCACTGCAGCATCCTGTGCGGGGACGGCTCGTGCTGTTCAGCTTTGCCTACTGGTTTGCTTTTGTCATGATGCAGATTACATTCGTCTTGTTTGCCCACGAGCGATTTGGCTGGCGAGAGGATGCCATTGGGGGACTTTTTGCGTTCATTGGCATTATCGGTGCATCCATTCAAGGTGGAGCTATCGGTCCACTGGTGCAGCGCTACGGTGAAAAGACTCTCTTGAGCACTGGCATTGGTTTGTTCTCGGTCGGTATGCTGTTGCTCCCGTGGGCACCAACGGCTGCAGTCCTGGTTGGTCTAATTGGTATCATGGCTATCGGTTCGGCATTGGTCAATCCAACGATGAATGCACTCCTGTCGCAATCTGCCGATGCTGCATCGCAAGGTGCCGTGCTCGGCCTGTCGCAGTCTGCAGCATCACTGGCGCGCATCACCGGACCGATTGTTGGCATGAGCCTGTACGGTCTCCGCCATGAGGTGCCCTATCTTGCTGCTGGCTTGATTGGATTGGCGTGCTTGGCTGGTCTGATATTGCCGCTGCCCATCGCTGAATCGGGGTACAAAAGTTAATGCTGCTATCTTTGCCACCATCAAAACGTACCACTCCCCTAACATTGCACATGCGACGATTCTTAGTCGGCATCCTCATGATAATCGCTGTGCTTCTCTGGGAAGGATGCTCTATCGCTGGCTTCCGGAATCTTGTGACACGAACAGAAAAAGACACGTACACGCACACTCGGCACGACACCACCGTGACAATCGAGTACACCAATGCTCCCGGCGAACGCGGTATCGTCTATCCATCTAATCGCACGCTGAACACTGAGCGTAAACTCGAACAGTACGATTCGACTGCAGAACGTTTTTTCCCCAATTTCATCCGCTTTGCTGTGTATGAATCAGCCGGCTTAATCGCAACTGGCCCATCCGATCGAGCCGTTGGTGGTGGCATGTTCGGAGTGTTTTTTGATCCGAATGAAGCGTTTGGCAACAACATTCGCCCGAAGACGGCAACGTTCACTGGCTTACTGTCACGCATCGGCACGATTGAATTTCCGCTCTACTGGTTCGATGAAACACCAACCTGGAGCATCGGCACAAGTCTTGGGGAGTTGTTTCAGTTCGAAGCGGATAATACGCGTGCTGTTGTTGGCACCTTTCCGCTCTACCTTCGGAAGCGATATTTCTTGCGCGATGCGATCCCCTACGTGACGGTCACCGGTGCGGTCGGATTTGGCTTTCTCCCATCGCAATACTTGAATCTAGCTGCCTCGCTCGATGTCGGTTCACTGGGCGGACTCAATCTCCGTGCGCTCACGGGCATTGTCGTTGGGCGAAGCATTGAGCAGCAAACCATCGTCCAGCCGTATCTGGGTTTGGGGATGTCCGTGCTGGACTTCCACAATCATCCGCGCGAGCTTCGTCGGGAGTGGAAAGACCATGAACACTCGAGCTGGAACATCGGACTCGCACGAATAGAGCCATTTCTCCTGCTCAGCGGTGGCGATCCGACAGCAAGCAGCTCCAGCCTTGGACTGCAATTACAGATTGCACCAACAACCATCGCCTTTCCTATCGGCGACCACCGTATCAGTGCCGGTGTGGACTTATTCAATTTCGTTTTTGCATACCGCCAGCAGTCCGGCACCCGCAATAGTCCCGTCGGATTCGGCTACGGTGTATTGCCACTCCGCGTTGGGTACTGGATTCCTATCGGCAGTGGCGCAATTGCCATTGAACCATTTGCTATGTACTCGTACTTTCCGCACACGATGTGGCAAGTTGCCGCACGGCTGCATCTGGACGCGCTCGACTGGCTGCCGGTGGGAATCACGCTCGGTTATATCAGCAGTGCTGGTTTTCAAGTCAGCACCGGCACAATAGCCGAT
>JBBIUD010000215.1:0-3591 GCA_037440485.1 Chlorobiota bacterium | reverse complement strand
CGCGTGTGCAAGCATAATCGGTGCGGGCATGAACGCATCGGTCTCGGTACAGGCATACCCGAACATGATACCCTGATCGCCGGCGCCACCGGTATCAACACCGAGAGCAATGTCGGGCGACTGCTTGTTGATTACGTTGATGATCGCGCAGGAGTCAGCATCGAAGCGGTATTCAGCACGCGTGTAGCCAACATCCCGAATAACGCTGCGAACAAGCTCTGGCAGATCAATGTAAGTCGTTGTCGTAATCTCGCCGCCGACGACGATCATGCCCGTTGTTGCAAAGCATTCGCAGGCTACTCGTCCGTTCGGATCATCACGGAGCACTGCATCGAGGACGCTATCGGCAACCTGGTCACAAATTTTATCCGGATGCCCTTCGGAGACTGACTCCGACGTAAAAAGGTAAGTCGCCATCGCGATATTGGTTCAGTATCGGTGAATAGAATGAGACAGCACTAATTGAGCGACATTGGTGCAAGACGTACCGCTGACTCTTGGAACAGCAGCCGGTGAAAGGTTGGGCGCAGATAGTTGATCATTGGGAACGAGGAAATCGTTCGCAGTAGTTCGCTCATATCCTGCACACGGAAAAAGACCCACAGCTTTTGCCGATCAACCGAGACGGCAAAGTTGGTGACTGTGCCCGACTGCATCAGGCGGAGGAGAAGTTCATGTTGTTCTGGAATCCGCTGTGCCATCGCATCATCAAAGTCAGCGATGTCGAATTCAACCAGAAAAAGCTGCATTGTATCCATTCGACTACCGAAAATAGTGTGCGCACAAGACGCGATACTGCCATCAAGATTGCTCTGCAGTAAAGCGGCAGCAAATCTACGCTTGAGGGACCGTATTTTTGCCGCCGTATGACACGATCGCCGCTTGCTGGACTATTGTTGTTGCTCTACATTAGCACGGCAACTGAGCTGCCACAGCTTGCAAAGGTGCCCATGCTTGTGCTGCACTACATCGAGCATGCACAGCACGAGCAGCTCTCGCTCGATGCGTTCATTGCAGAGCACTATTTCCAGGGCGATGTCTATGATGCCGATCGAAACCGCGATCTGCAACTGCCCTTCAAGGTTGAATTGCCGGGTGCATGGTTCATCATTGCGACGCTACCTCCCCTGATGACCGACACTATCGGTAACGCGTTTGCTACTCCTCTCGATAGGGAAGCAGCGCCGACGGCAGCAACTCTTCTGGGAACTTCTGTCAGTATCTGGCACCCGCCCGCCACCTGCACCGCGTAGCGGTGTCTCCTTCGTACCGCTCCATCACCAACTCAGTGTTTTTTTCAAAGTTGAACTATCATGCGATGCACCATGATCAGTGGCATCATTGGCATGGCATTGCGGTGGCGTGGTGCAGTGCTGGTATCGGTTGCCATCATTGCGGCAGTCGGTGTCTGGAATCTGCTCCAGCTCCCCATTGACGCTGTGCCGGACATTACCAACAATCAAGTGCAGGTCATCACTGTTTCTCCTGCGCTGGGGGCACCCGATGTTGAGCGCCTCATCACCTTTCCTATTGAGCAAGCCTGCAGCAACATTCCTGGACTCATCGAGCTGCGGAGCTTTTCTCGCTTTGGACTGTCGGTCATTACGCTGGTATTCGACGACGAAGTGGATACCTACTGGGCGCGGCAGCAAATCAACGAACGTTTAGCGACTGTGCGCCTTCAGCTTCCTGCTGGTACCGGCATCCCCGAATTAGCTCCCGTCACAACCGGATTAGGAGAGATTCTTCAGTACGTTGTCCGCCCCAAACCAGGCTATGAAAATCGTTACACATTGGATGAGCTCCGCACAATCCAGGATTGGATCGTCCGACGGCAGTTGCTGGGCACCCCTGGTGTAGCCGACGTTGCCAGCTTTGGTGGTAAGCTGCGGCAATACGAGGTTGCCATTCGCCCCGAGCGGCTGGCAGCACTGGGACTAACCATCAGCGATGTTGCGCGTGCTATTGAACAAAACAGCGGCAATGCTGGTGGCGCCTATATCGAGCGCGGTCCAACGGTTGCATTCATCCGAACCGAAGGTTTCCTCGGTTCGATCGAGGATATCGAACAGATTCCTGTGGCAACAACAGCCGGCGTTCCCGTTCTTGTACGCGACATTGCTCAGGTGCGCATTGGCGCGGCGATACGCTACGGCGCCATATGCTATAACGATGCCGGCGAAGTTGCCGGAGCTGTCGTGATGATGCTCAAAGGCGAGAACTCGTCGGCTGTGGTCAAGCGCGTAAAAGCCCGGCTGGCAGAAATCGAGCGATCTCTTCCAGAGGGTGTTACCATCGAGCCGTTCCTCGATCGCACAAAGATGGTCAACGCAACGATCGCAACAGTCCGCACCAATCTTGCCGAAGGTGCTGCTATTGTCGTGCTCGTGCTGATCGTGTTGCTCGGCAATATCCCCGCAGCACTCATTGTTGCCTCGGTCATTCCGCTTTCGTTCCTGATGGCAGCCAGCATGATGCGTCTGGCTGGTGTCAGCGGTAACCTGATGAGCCTTGGCGCTCTCGATTTTGGTTTGCTCGTGGACGGGGCAGTAATCATCGTCGAGGCAGTGCTCCACCGTCTCCAGCACGCCGAGCACACAACCGGTCGCAACACGGTGATCCCTCTGGTCGAACAAACGGCTTCCCGCCTGATGCGTGCTGCAATATTCGGGCAGCTCATCATTTTGATCGTGTACCTTCCTGTGATCACGCTCCAGGGTATCGAAGGGAAGATGTTTCGCCCAATGGCGTGGGTCCTGCTTTTTGCGCTTGGCAGCGCATTCATCCTCTCGGCTACCTACGTACCGGCAATAACATCGTTGCTCATGGAGCGCTACCATGCACGCTCATTCACATGGTCAGATCACCTTGTCGCTTGGTTGGAGCGATGGTACCGTCCGGTTTTGCAGTGGGCACTGCGGCATCCGGTGTTTGCAATTGGTCTGGGCATCGGGCTACTGTTGGCAAGCGCACTTGCCAGCACAACACTCGGCGGCGAGTTTATCCCCAAACTGGAAGAAGGAGATTTCGCCGTTGATACCCGACTGCTCACCGGCAGTAGCCTTCGCTTGACAGTTGAGACCACTCAACGCGGCGCGCGCGTTCTTCTGGATCATTTCCCGGAAGTCGAAAAGGTCGTGACAAAAATCGGGAGCGCCGAAATACCAACCGATCCCATGCCGATCGAAGCGTCCGACATGATGGTTGTACTCAAGCCCAAGGAGGAGTGGACCTCTGCCACAAGTTACGACGAGCTTGCCGAGCGCATGCAGCAACGCTTAGCGGAGGCAATGCCCGGCGTCACGTTTGGCTTTCAGTTTCCGGTCCAGATGCGCTTTAACGAACTGATGACCGGCGCACGGCAAGATGTTGTCTGCAAAATATTCGGTGATGATCTCGACACCCTCGCCGCACTTGCCGACCGCGTTGCACAGATTGCCTCAACAATTCCGGGTGTGCGCGACATTTACCGTGAGCGCATGGTCGGCATGCCGCAGATTGTTGTGCGCTACAACCGCGCGGCACTGTCGCGCTATGGCATCAGCATCGAAGAGGCAAATCAGGCAGTCCGCGCTGCCTTCGCTGGTGCAC
>JBBIUD010000214.1:0-3594 GCA_037440485.1 Chlorobiota bacterium | reverse complement strand
TGATCGTTACGTTCTGGCTCCTGCCGATGGTCGGGTAGTGCAGATTGCGCACTGCACCGAACATGAGTATCTCGGTGATTCAGCAATTCAAATCAGCATTTTTCTGTCGCCACTGGACGTTCACGTAAACCGCTACCCCGTCAGTGGTATTGTCGAGTACGTCCGCTACCACCCGGGCACGTATCTTGTCGCTTGGCATCCCAAAAGCTCTGAGTTGAACGAGCGTTCTACCATAGGCGTGCGAACTTCGAAAGGCAAAGTTGCTTTTCGCCAGATTACTGGTATTCTTGCACGCCGCATCGTTTTTCAGACAAAAGTTGGCGATACGGTTCAAGCTGGAGAGCGTTTTGGGATGATGAAATTCGGTTCGCGAATGGATGTCCTATTGCCAACAACCGCAGAACTCACCGTTCGCGAAGGGGATCGTGTACGCGCTGCCGAAACAGTGATTGCTGTCTTGCCGTGAACGATTTGTCTGGAACTCTCCTATGACACTTCGCCTGACACGCTCGATCATCCCGAACTTATTCACAATCGGTAATCTGTTCAGTGGATTTTTGGCGATCATTCACTTTTCTCGATACGACACCGATGGTCGAGCGCTGTTCATTGGTGCATTCTACATTCTGGCAGCTGCCCTTTTCGATATGCTCGATGGCATTATGGCGAGGCTGACGCGATCGTCGAGCGAAATCGGTGTCGAGCTCGATTCTCTTTGCGATGTTGTTTCGTTCGGCGTTGCTCCGTCGTTTCTCCTGTATGTGGTTCACTACCACGCATTCGGTCCGGCGGGAACATTATTGGCAGCTCTACCTGCGATGGCTGGTGCATATCGGCTTGCACGTTTCAATGCTCAACTGACTTCTTTGGAGGATAAACTTTACTTCCGGGGATTACCAATACCTGCAGGTGCCCTCACGATCGTATCGTTTGTGCTTGGCTACCTCCACACTAATTGCATCCCGCTCGAGTGGCATTCATTCGCCACTAATTTTGTAACCGTCGTAACAGCCCTTGCAATGGTCAGCACCATCCGATACGATAATCTACCACGACCAATGCTGAGCCTGTTCGTTGTCGTATCCATTGGCTTAGTGATCATCAGTAAAGGTTACCTTGCATTCCCCATCATGCTGACCTACATTGTCACCGGTGCAATACGCCACGCGATTGGCATCCTCCGGCGGCAGCAAAAAGAACGTTTTGATTTTGATGCATTGGACGACTAACAACTCCACACCCATACATGCCACACTATCGCGCAACAGTCACAATCACGCTGCGACCAGCGATTCTGGATGTGCAGGGAAAAACAGTCGAACACGCGTTGCACGCTCTCGGCTTTACAAACGTCTCGCATGTACGAATTGGCAAGCATATCACACTGGAAGTGGAAGCACCCGACAGCAACGCAGCACAATTGCAATGTACCGCGATGAGCCAGCAGTTACTGGCAAATCCAATCATTGAGGATTACCACATCACTATCGAAGAACTCCCGCAATGAACGTCGGCGTTGTGGTTTTTCCCGGCTCTAACTGCGATCGAGATGCGTTCCATGCTGTCGAAACGACCGATGGGATGACGGCACGCTACCTCTGGCACAAAGATACCACCCTGCCGTCGCAGCTCGATGCAGTAATTCTTCCCGGTGGTTTTTCGTACGGCGACTATCTGCGAAGCGGCGCCATTGCGCGTTTTTCACCGATTATGCGCGCGGTTGTCGAGTTTGCTCGGCGTGGTGGATTGGTCCTCGGTATTTGCAATGGGTTTCAGATCTTGACCGAGGCACAACTGCTCCCGGGCGCACTGTTGCGAAATGCTCAGCAGCGTTTTCTCTGCCGGCACGTATTCATCCGCGTCGAAAACAACCAGACGCCGTTCACCATGGCATACGAACACGGTCAGGTTCTCACGATACCAATAGCCCACGGTGAGGGACGCTACTATGCTCACCCAGAGATACTTCATGAACTGGAGGCAAACGGGCAAATAGTTTTCCGCTACTGCGATGCGACCGGCGCGATCAACGATGCATCTAACCCTAACGGCTCGCTGATGAACATCGCCGGTATAACAAATCGAGAACGTAACGTGCTCGGATTGATGCCACACCCCGAACGAGCATGCGACTCAATTCTTGGCAGTACCGACGGTCGTGGCATTTTTCAATCCATGGTGCACTATTTTGCATCGGTTGGTGTCTAAAGGCACGTAGTTTCACGAACGCAAACGTTTGAGCATGTTCGGACTCCCAGGTGGAATGGAATGGTTGGTGATCTTGTTGGTTGCACTGCTAATCTTTGGCGGTCGTAAGATTCCAGAATTGATGCGCGGACTTGGCGCTGGTATTCGGGAATTCAAGCAGGCTGCCAGCGGTCAACCGACCTCACCACCATCGTCATCTAGCGAGAAACAAGACAATCAATAACCAATGTTCGACATCGGTGGCGGTGAGCTTCTGCTCATCTTGCTTGTTGTGCTGATACTATTCGGTCCCAAGAAGATTCCTGAGGTTGCACAGCTTATCGGGAAAGGTGTCCAAAAAGTTCGTCGTGCCCAGGAAGAGCTCGTCGAGCAGGTGCGACAGATCAATACATCTGTTGCCGAGCATGTCCAACCACTTGCAACAGAAGCCAAACAGCTCGGCGAAACAATGGCACGGCTGCCCGATACCACGAGCGCTGCTGAATCTATGGACGCATCAAGCCCACCCTGACTACAACAGATAGGCTCGAACTCGATGCAACGTATCCAGGGCTATCTGGTTTTGCATCCAGTGTTGTTCGTTACATGTATCATCGTGTGTTGTTTGACGTGATGGTCTCAGAAAGCTACAGTCACTTTCGCCAGCGTGTTGTTACTGGATGTACGACTTGTACCGAAGAAGTTGAGCGTGCCATTGCTCGCATCGCAGAGTTGGAACACCTGGGCGCCTTCATCACCATCTGTGCCGACGATGCACGCCGAGCAGCAGCAGACTCTGATTCCCGCTTCGCCAATGGTACAGCGCGCCCCCTTGAGGGAATGATTATCGCGATCAAAGACAACATATCAACGAGCGGTATTCGCACAACGTGTGCCTCGCGAATGCTGGAGAACTTTATTCCGCTCTACGATGCAACCGCCGTCGAGCGCCTTCGTGATGCTGGAGCAATAATCATTGGCAAAACAAATCTCGATGAATTTGCAATGGGTTCATCGAATGAGAACTCCTTCTTCCAGCCTGCCCGCAATCCGCACAACCCTGACTATGTCCCTGGCGGTTCATCGGGTGGCTCTGCTGTGGCAGTTGCTGCTCGCATGGTCCATACAGCCCTCGGCTCCGATACTGGCGGTTCGATTCGTCAGCCAGCCGCTTTTTGCGGTGTCGTTGGATTCAAACCGTCGTATGGGCGGGTGAGTCGTTCCGGCTTAGTTGCGTTTGCATCCTCGCTCGATCAAATTGGACCGATCGCCCGCACCGTTGCCGATGCTGCCTTGGTTGCAAGCGTCATTTCCGGACATGATCCCAAAGACAGTACGAGCACGACTACACCACCAATCTCTGCTGCGGTTGAACCATTCCCTACCGATGAAAAGCGTCCGTGCATT
>JBBIUD010000213.1:0-3632 GCA_037440485.1 Chlorobiota bacterium | reverse complement strand
ACCAGCGCCACCGTGGACCGAGCATCCGCCAAGCCACCAGCGGAATTGCTTGCTGGCTGCAATGAACACACCCGGTGCTGGCGTCGCAAATGAATTACTCCTGACCGCACCGCGACCGAGAGTTTCCAGACCAATCGCAATGGCAGGGAACAGCAACGTTTCATCGAGAATGCGCCAGCGCACATGCAGAGCCGGTGTACCTTGCCACCGTATTGCACCACTGCCGATAATGCCGGTTCCGCTATAACCGAGACCAAGCTGCACCTGCGACAGCGGAGAAACAATGACCTCCGAGAGAACGCCACCCTGCTCGAAGGCAATCACTCTGATCGCAAGAGCGCCGCGTGGGAGCATGCCTGCTGTTGGCATATCCACGATTCGCTGGGATTCGTAGAGTGCAAGGTCGCCGGCACTTCCCTGCGCTGCCATAGGCATGTGGACTACGACGGCAATAACGACTGCCCACCACCAACGCATCATCGAGCAGGCGAGTGGAGAGCGTCCACGAGCGCTAACTGCTCAAGCGTCCACTGCTGATCTGGTTTGATAATCACGCGCACCGCCAGCAACAGGTAGATGCCGTCTTCGATGAGCTTAGCCCAACCAACGGTTTCGCTATGCGCTGAGCAACCGCAATTGATTTCCAATCCCCGCGCCATCGCCGATGCAATCGCACCGATGAAGACAACAAGCAATGCTGCTGCAACAGTTGCGCTTGCTCGCAGACGAACTCCCGCCAGCAAAAACAACCCAATAACAAGCTCGATCCACGGCAACACAATCGCCAAAAGATTGACCAGTGCCAGAGGAAGCAACTCGTAACGCTCGATACTCATTGCGAAATCGGACGGAGCAGCGATTTTATCCGCTGCATACATAACGAAGATGCCTCCAACCACCAGCCGCGCTAATAGCCCGACTGCCGGATGACCAATCATCGTGCGCATCAATCATTCTGCCAACTGTGGGTTGCTCAAAAATACGGCTATTGTTTTTCGGAAATCACAACTAAAAAAAATGTCCATTGCATTGCAGAAAGCTCTGGTCTATTTTCGCCTTTGAGTCAAGACTTTTTCACCAACTCATCGAGGTGTACCATGAAAGGTGTATTCTTGCTCGCGATGGGATCAATTGTGGGGTTGGCTGTCGGCTGTGGTGAGCAGATGCGCCAAGCACAAGAAACCGCGAAGGCGATCTCTTCTGTTACACAAAAAGCACCAAAGGTGGAAACACTCCAGCAACAATTCGAACGGCGGCAAGCAGAACGCCGCGCAAGGGGCGACACAACCACACTGCATTATGAAAAACTACTCGACTACATTCCAACCTCGATCGCCACATACCAGGCTGTTGGCGACCCTGATGCTTCGACAACGAGTTTTGGCAGCTTTTCGATCTCGAGTGCTAAGCGCGACTATAATAGCCCCAGTGGTTCAAAACTGAGCATCGAGCTTATTGACTACAATGCAAACCCTGCATCACTCGCCCTTGCTGGACTCGGTGTCTATCTCAATATGAGCGTTGATAATGACCAGGAACGCTCACAAACGTTCGATCCAGGGCTGCCGATTAGTGGTGCATGGGAATCGTTCAGGAAAAAGACGCACAGGGCTGAAGTGCTCTACGTTTTGGGTGGGCGTTTTTTGCTTCGTGTTCGTGCTACAGAGCAGAATAACACCGATCAAGTCAAATTCATCGCCCAGCAGCTCAACCTGCGGGCGCTTGCATCACTGTAACACTATCTCGTGGAGGATTCAATGAATAGCATTGTTGCCTGGCTCGATGGACTTTTTGGCAAACTTCCATTGCTACCAGTGGAGGCGCGAAACCTCCTGCGCAAACTCTTGCCATGGCTGATTGTCATCGGCTCGGCGCTGACGCTACTGGCAATTGCTGTCGGGCTTGGAATACTCAGCTCTGCGTTTGTGCTGGTCCCATGGGCATTCTACGGAACCGGGACGCTGGGCATGATTGATCTGTACCTGCTGACACCACTGGCTTGCATTTTGGGACTCATTGGCGGCAGTGGTATGATCAAAGGCAAAGCGAAAGGATGGGAACTTGCCGTGTATAGCGAACTGCTGTTTGCCATTGGCGGCATTCTGAACCTCCAATTTGGAACGATTCTCACTCATCTGATTGGATTGTGGTTTCTGTTCCAAATCCGCCCGTACTTCGGCGCGGATGAGTCGTCTGCACCAGTGCAATAGCAACGAAGCGGTAGCGGCTCAATGCCTGGCACACCGATTGTGACGCTAAGCAGTAGCGATATTTGCACGGATGCACTACGGCACGCGACCGATGAATGGACGCACCGTCGTCGTCGTTGACGACAGCAGCGACTTTGTGGCAATGGTTGAGCTTGCACTCGAGCCGCTCGCCGGTAGACAAAACCTCCAGGTGCTTCACGCTTTGAGCGGTGAAGAAGCGCTTGCGTTGCTTGCACAGTATCCCGACACTGCCGTTTTATTGACCGATCGTCGCATGCCCACCATGGACGGACTGGAGCTGATCAAGCGCTGCCGGCAGCTCTATCCCCTGCTCCAGGTGGTGGCTCTCTCTGCCGCTGGCGACGGTACATCCATCATCGAAGCGATGCGTGCAGGCGCAAGCGACTACGTCGTCAAGCCTCCAACTCTTGCAGAGCTGGAATCTGCGCTCGAACGTGCGTTAGAACGCCATGCGGAGTTGAACCGGGCATTCCAGATGCGCCAGAAGTTGCAAGACTACGAACGCGAACTTGCAATTGCTGCCGACATTCAGCGTCACATGCTCCCCTCTCCGATCGCAGACGATCCCGAGCAACGCTATCGTCTTTCAGCCGTACTTATTCCTGCACGCCACGTCGCCGGCGATTTCTACGACCATTGGCGAACCAATGATGGTCGGCTCGTTCTTGCTATTGGTGATGTCTCAGGAAAAGGGGTCAGCGCAGCGCTCTGGATGGCAGTAACAAAAACACTGCTCCGCTCACACCTGGAACACGAACTTTCGCTCGAGCGTGCATTCGATGCTGTCAACCGTGCCTTAGCCTGTAATAACCCGCAGGCGTACTTTGTCACAGCAATTGTTGCCACGTTCGATCCAGCGACAGGCGAACTCTCGATCTGCAGTGCCGCACACATCTCGCCCTATCGGATGAGCGCAAGCGGTGCGATCACACGACTGGATGCCCCTCAGGGTATGCCACTGGGTGCGCTCGAGTCGAGCAGTTACACGGGTACAACCTACGTCCTGTCGCCGGGCGACCGGCTGATTTTGGCGACCGACGGAATCTTAGATGCTCTTTCACCGAATCTGGCATTGCAGCAGTCGTTATTGGAGCACTTGCTTGAGCGCGCACACTCAATCAACAGCGAAAGCTTTGCCCCCACGGTTATTTCACTGCTTTCACATCGCTGGATTGCCTCGTCGTTTCCCGATGATGTTACGTTCGTCACCCTTGAATACGCTGAACGGAAGAATCCTGTTGAAATCGGAGAAACGGTTCTCACCGAATCATCAGCGCCAGACTAAGATTTCTCTGTGATCGAAGATGCCGAGCGGGTGTTTGTTTCCACTGGCGGCTGTTGAGGACCTTTCGCTGGATATGGCGCTTTCATAGAAGGACGGAACAGACGCTGAAGCGTCAT
>JBBIUD010000212.1:0-3633 GCA_037440485.1 Chlorobiota bacterium | reverse complement strand
ACCCGCGTTATAGCTGCGCTGGAGCAGTGTAACGCTCACGCCGGCAACGCGCTGGTCGCTATAGCACCGGGCGCCGTCTGGGCAACAAAGCGTTGGCTCCCGGAACGGTACGTGCATGTTGCATCGCAGCTCCAGTCCACTGGTGTCCGCATTGCATTCATCGGTGGGCGCGATGATGCCGAACTCTGCAGCGATCTTGCTCACCGCACCGGTGCGACCAGCCTTGCCGGTATGCTCGATCCGGCTGCAACGGTTGCATTCTTGCAATCGTGTGCTCTCTTGATTGCAAACGACAGTGCACCAACTCATCTTGCCACTCTGGCGGCATGTCCGACCATAACCATTTTCGGTTCGACGGTACCGGCATTTGGTTTTGCGCCACGAGCACCACGATCGGCAGTCATCGAGCCACCACCGCTGTCGTGCCGTCCATGCGGTGTACACGGACGACGGCGGTGCCCTCGCGGCACTCTCGAATGCATGCACTCGATTACCGCAGAAGTCGTCTTTGAGCGCGCACGAATGATTTTGAAACCCACACTCCCATGAAAATGACCGACTCGATCGGAACAAATCAGGGGCAGCAGATCCGCCTCAACAAATTCCTCGCCGATGCTGGCATCGCCTCGCGTCGCAAAGCCGATGAACTTATCACACGCGGCGTCGTTAAGGTCAACGGTCGTCGTGTCACCGAGCTTGGCACAAAGATTCACCCGGGTGATGTGGTCACCGTCGAGGGCAAGCCGGTCTCGCCTTATAAGCACCTAACCTACATTGTGCTCAACAAACCCAAAGACTTCATCACCACAACCAGCGATGAACGCGGGCGTAAAACGGTACTTGACTTAGTGCCGCTCAAAACACGCCTGTATCCGGTGGGGCGACTCGATCGGAACACAACCGGCGTTCTGCTCCTGACCAACGACGGCGACTTAGCTGCGCGCTTGACCCATCCCCGCTATGGCATCGAACGGGAATACATCGTCGGCTTGGACAAGCCGCTCGATCCTGGTCATGCGGCCGAGATAGCACGCGGAGTCGAACTCGACGGTGAAAAAACCGGACAGGCAGAGGTTATCATTTCGCCCGACGACCCTCAGCAGGTATGCATCATCCTTCGCGAAGGGAAAAACCGCGAGGTTCGTCGGCTCTTTGAGCATTTTGGCTACCACGTCCGCAAGCTCCACCGCACTCGCTACGGTATCATCACTGTGCGTGGGCTTGCCCGCGGTGAGTACCGCCACTTGAGCCGTCAGGAAGTTCTTGCATTGCGAAGAATGGTTGGGCTTGCTTGATCTGTTTCACTGTTTTGGACATAGTCGAATGAACCGCAGAGATTTTGTTGAGCTTAGTCTGGCAGCCGGCACATCACTGGTCGCATTTCCATCGCTTGCTGCATCCGATGACAAACCCGCACTGCACACGCTGCCACCATTGCCCTATTCATACGATGCGCTCGAACCGTACATTGATGCAAAAACCATGGAGCTCCACCACTCCAAGCATCATCAGGCATACGTGGATGGTCTCAACAAAGCCGAAGCAGAACTGGCAAAAGCACGCGCAGCAGGCGACTTCGGCACTATTGAATTTTGGTCGAAAAAGGCAGCCTTCAACGGTGGTGGTCACTACTTGCATTCGATGTTCTGGCAAATCATGGCTCCGCCGGCAAAAGGTGGCGGTGGCAAAATCCCTCCGCGCCTGGAAAAAGCGCTCATCGAAAACTTTGGCTCAGTCGAAGCCTTCCGGAAACATTTTAGCGCGGCAGCAACAGCCGTTGAGGGTAGCGGGTGGGCATTACTCCATGTTCGTCCCAATGACGGCCGGCTTCTGATACTCCAAGCCGAAAACCAACATAAGCTCTCCCCATGGGGCGTAATTCCTATCATGGGCATTGACGTCTGGGAGCACGCCTACTACCTGAAGTATCAGAACCGTCGTGCAGAGTACATCAACGCATGGTGGAATGTTGTCAACTGGGAAAAAGTCGAGGATTTTTACCTTCGTAGCATCGGTCACTAGGAGCATCGGTCGCTGGTTCCGCACAGCATGGCAGCATGTCGAGGCGGTTTCCGAGCGGTTAGAGCATCAGCATGTGTTCTTGCTTGCCGCGGGGATTGCCTTCAATGTCCTGCTGTGTGTTCTTCCGTTGCTAGGACTAGTCATTGTTGTTGCCTCGCTTGTAGTACCGCCCGACGATGTCAAAGCAGCAATCACGGGCGCGCTTACAGGCGCACTACCCCCGACACAACAAATTCATCTGTTGCTCGAACGCATGCTGATCGAGATCGAACGTGTCCGGTCGTATGCAGTCACGGCAACCGTTGTCGCAGCCATAGTTTTGCTCTGGACCGCATCGGCACTGCTCAGCTCACTGCGAACAGCACTGAATGCAATCTTTAGCATCCCAACGCCGGGGTCGTTTGTGTGGTACAAGCTGCGAGACCTTTTGCTGACGCTGGTGCTGGTCTTGATTGTGTCGGTAATGTTGTTGCTAACACCCGTGCTGTCGCTCTTCGGTTCGAACCTCGCGCAAGCGATACCACTGCTCGATACGCTCCACATTTCTGGCTGGCTCAGTTTGGGAGCGCACCTTGTCAGCGCGCTGGTGTTCATGTATTTGCTCTACCACTTTGTGCCCAGCCAACCGCAGCCGATGTTCATCATTGTGCGTGCAAGTGTTGTTGCGTTGATACTGTGGGAAATTGCTCGCGTCGCTTTCAGTGCCTACATTGCCCATGCTCGGTCGCTGGGCACGATCTACGGCACATTTTCGTTGGTTGTCATTGCGGCTCTCTGGATGTACTACACCGCCCTCATCGTGCTGGTATCGGCAGAGGTTGCCGAGTACTGGTGGGAACAGCGCCACGCTAAAACTTGAGGTATCGCTCCCAGACCTGGTAGAGCTCCCAGGTCGCAACGACATCTGCCAGGCAGTATTCGGCAATCGTTGTGTAGTGTTTTTCAGCATAGAGTGCGGCGACCTTGGTGCCGTCCACACCGTGACTTTTTGGTGATTCGATACCAAATGCTTTGGTCAGGAAATCCAAGTTATAGCGCCGCGTTGCGCCAACGCTCTGCGGAGAATAGAACGTAAATTCATCGAGCAAATCGGTGTGCCCTTCGTAGCGATAGCGCGTCCCTCCCATAAGATTGACCGACGGTCGTACACCGAGGACTGCCGAGCGCAGCATTAAGAACGGAAAGTCGAACATCCGCCCGTTGAAGGTAATGTAGTGCGCACCGCGGCACTCGTCGGTTCGCAGAAAGTTCCAGAAGTCTCGCAGGATCGCACGTTCAGCATAGACAAAAAGTTTGCCGCCACTGCTCAGCTCGATAGCACTGTCGGGACGTTCTGTCTCGCTGCGATCGTTCATCAAGCAAACGCGCTTCCGTTCTACGACGCTCTGCCCCTCGCGCTCGACCAAGTACAAGCCGATGCAAACGATAAAGCCGGTCAAGGGTGCCAGCGCCATTTGTTTTTTCCGCTCCTGTTGCTCTTCGGGCGCTTCTGCACGGGCAAGCAGATACGCTTGCTGTGCCTCATCGAAGCTTTCCCACTCAAGCGGCGACGTTTCGATGTCAATGACTAAAAATTTTTCCATGGTGTGCGGCGCTTAGTGTGCTCAATAG
>JBBIUD010000211.1:0-3658 GCA_037440485.1 Chlorobiota bacterium | reverse complement strand
AGCGATGACACAAGCCAATCCGGTCGCATTGTGCCGGTACTCGGTGGGGGCGAGCTGTTTGGCTACACCGGACCGCCGCGCCATGCCGTCACGATCAATCCGAATATGACCTTCCTGGTGCGCACCAAGAGCAATCGGTACGTAAAGTTTCAGCTCTTGAGCATCTACAAGGATGCACCGTCGGCGCCAGACTACCGCTCGCAGACAAACTACTACACGATTCGATACGTCAAGGGAGACGGAACGCGACTGCGGTAGTTGGTGTTATCTTTGCTGCAGAGCGATATTAGGTCGTCAAACTTCCTTGCGATGCGCTATGTACGGAAATTTGAGTATCACAGATCCGATTGGTCAGGATCGCTTTGCAGAAGATCCGGAGAAGCTTGCCGAATTCGAAGCGAAAATCGAGCGCGGCGAAAAAATTGAGCCGACCGATTGGATGCCACGCGAGTATCGGCGCCAGCTTCTACGGATGATCGAGCAGCATGCGCACTCGGAGATTATCGGCGCCTTGCCTGAAGGTACCTGGATTACACGCGCGCCCGGTTTCAAGCGCAAAATGGCACTGATGGCAAAAGTCCAGGACGAAATCGGGCACGGGCAGCTTCTCTACGCTGCTGCCGAGACCTTAGGCAAATCGCGCGAGCAAATGCTCAGCGACCTGCTCAGCGGCAAGGCAAAGTACTCGAATGTGTTCAACTATCCAGCGATGACGTGGGCTGATACGGCTGTCATTGCCTGGCTCATTGATGCTGCCGCGATCATTAACCAGGTCACAAACGCCAAAGGGTCGTATGGTCCGTACAGCCGTGCCCTGGAGCGCATCTGCATGGAAGAATCCTTCCACCTCAAGTACGGATACGATAACGTCGTCACGCTGGCGACGGGTACCAAAAAGCAAAAGCAAATGGTCCAGGAAGCGCTCAACCGTTGGTGGAAGCCGATCATGCACTTTTTCGGTCCGCCGGACAAGGTCTCGCAGCACACCGCAATTCTGATGCGGTGGAAAGTCAAGATTGCCTCCAATGACCAGATGCGCCAGCAATTTCTCGACAGCTACGTTCCCAAGATTTGGGAATTAGGCTTGACCGTTCCCGATCCGAACCTGCGCAAGAATCCGGACACTGGTCAATGGGAATACAGCGATCCGGATTGGGATGAATTCTGGCGCGTTATCAACGGGGATGGTCCCTGCAACAAAGAGCGTCTTGCTGTTCGCCGATGGGTGGAGGAAAGCGGTGCGTGGGTACGCCGCGCGCTGATGAAGCCCGATGCCCACTATGTGGCACCGCTCTGCTAACGCTGATTGTACTCACTCCCGCTGCTCTGCATTGCTGAATTCAGCTCCATCCATGCAGCCGCTCCGAGCAATTCGAGAGCGGCTGTATGCATTTTTTAGCCTTCGGCAACCCAACGGAGAATCTGCCGGAATGAGGGGCGTTGCCCATACCGCAGAATCCCGATGCGGTAAATGCGCCCCGCCAACCAGATTGCCCCCACAATCGAGGCGAGCATAAGCACAACCGATGCCACAACCTGCCACCAGGGTACTTCGGTCGCGAACAAACGCATGACCATCAAGATTGGGCTAAACATCGGCACCAGCGAGAGAACAGCGGCAAGCGTACTATCGGGAGAATTCATGATCATCGGCACCGTCAGGATTGGCAGCACAATAAAAATGCTCACCGGTGCTTGCAGTGTTTGAATGTCTTGTTCGGTGTCGGCAGCCGCAGCGATGCCGGCAAATAGTGTCGAGTAGAACACGTACCCAGCCAGGAAGAAAAACACAAATGCCGCAAGATGTCCGATCGAGATGCTCGGACTCAGTTGAAGTGTAGCGATGGCAAAATCGTTGTTCTGTGCGCGGTAGTACGCAAGTGCCTCCGTTGGGTTCATCGCTCCGCTCATCGAAATGAGCGCCGATCCAGCAACCGCGAAGACACCGGCGGTGAGGAGAATCCACAGCGCCAGTTGGAACAATCCCACTGCACCGACACCGGTGATTTTACCGAGCATGATGTCGAATGGTCGAGCCGAAGATGCCAAGATTTCAACAATGCGGTTGGTCTTTTCTTCCAGCACCGATCGCATGACAATGCCACCATAGATGAACAGGAGTGTGTACACCACAATGCTGAGAAAATACCCGATGCCGGTTAGCAGCGCTGTTTGATCCCGTTCGGTGCGCTCAGCGCTGACTTTGACGCGCTCAATTTTTGTGGGCTTTTCGACTAGTTGAATCAGTGCCGTATCAACGCCGCGCGCGACCAGGCGTTCGCGGCGGAAGACCTCGCGAACGGTTGCTGTGATGGATTCGTGCAAGCTGAGTCCCCCACCGCCACGGGTAAAAAGAACGACACTGTCGCGATCGAGTGCGTCCGGCGGGATCAAAAGGTAGCCGGTGAGCTCATTGGAAAGCACTTTTGCCCGCAGTTCTGGTGGCGGAGCTGGAGCACGAAGAAAAATTGCCGAATCAGCGGCGATGAGTTTCTCTGCCAGACCGTGCCGACTTTCATCCCAGACCGCGATTCGGTGCTGGGACCCAACATCCACTTGAGACAGCAGGATCGGCAAGGCAATCAGCAGAAGTATGCCCAGCGGTGCCAGAACAGTTGCAATGATGAAACCTTTGGTCCGGACCCGCGACAAAAACTCATGACGGGCAATAATCCATGCGGTCGTCATTGGGAAGTCTCTGGAGTGTGTGTACGGCGAACAGTTTCGATAAAGATTTCTCGGAGTGTTGGCTCGACGCACTCTGCACGCCGTAGAATCACATGCTGGAGTGCAGATGCGATGATGTCCTGGGCTTGGCGAAGACCACCGGTCAACTCGATGGCGACGCTATGATCGCGGCGATCGAGGATGGTTAGTCCGGGGATGTGCTCTAAAAAGCTTCCATCGCCATCGAATTCAAGCTCAAGTCGCCGGATGCCATACCGTGCTTTGACCTGGCGAAGATTTCCATGTTCGACGACGCGCCCACGGTTGATGAGCACAATGTCGTCGCAGAGCTGCTCGACTTGCTCCATGACGTGCGTGGAAAACAGAATCGTTGTCCCGCCAGTGCGCAGCTCAGCGATGACATCGAGGAACACCTCGACATTGAGCGGATCAAGACCGCTGAACGGTTCATCGAGGATGAGTAGCGGCGGTGCATGCAGGACCGCTGCGATAAACTGAACTTTCTGACTCATCCCTTTCGATAGCTCGCGGACTTTCTTTTTTTCCCAACCGTGGGTGTCCATTCGATGGAGCCACCACTGTGCTCGCCGTGTTGCCTCCGCTGCGGTCAGTCCCTTGAGCTGTGCGAAGTAGCGCAGGTTATCGAGCACGGTGAGATTTTTGTACAGCCCGCGTTCTTCGGGAACGTACCCGATTTGCTGCTGGTGCTCGGCGCGAAGCGGTGTGCCCTCGAAGAGAATCTGTCCGCTGTCGGGCAGTAGTATGCGGGTAATCATTCGCAGCAGCGTGGTTTTACCAGCCCCATTGGGACCAAGCACCCCAAAAAGCCGTCCGCGTTCGACGCTGAACGTGATGTTATCGTTTGCGGCATAGCTGCCGTAGTACTTGGTCACGTTCTGCAACTCGAGAAATGGCATGCATTGGGCATGGAGAAGTGGAAACCATCGGGTGCAAATTACGAGCAAGCACA
>JBBIUD010000210.1:0-3665 GCA_037440485.1 Chlorobiota bacterium | reverse complement strand
TGGATGCCCTTGGGTCCACCAAGGTCCTCGCCTCGCAGCATTGCCTGGCGCAGACGCTCCGCTTTTTGTGGATCGTACCACCACGTACCGGCAATCGTTGCATACACGTAACTGAGCTGTGCATAGCGAGGGAGCACATACTCCGGCATACCGAATTTGTCCCAGTACGCAATACGAATGCCGCGCGGATTCCACGAGTACACGTTGAACCACATCCTGGCACAGATGCTGTCAATCGCCCGAATGATGCGCACTTGGTCGCGGAATGAAAATGTCGTATCGTAAGCAGCGATGAGCGCATCAATGTCTTTGCTCTTGACACCCTGGATGTTGTTGTTGTCGGGTTTATCGGCTAAATCGGACCGAAGTGACGTTTCGGGATTCGGTATCAGGAGTCCGGAATACCCAAAATAGAAGATGCTGAAATTGCGAGCGTCAATGTTTTTGATGAGAGTTATCCAGTCCTCGTACTTGAGTTGAAGGTCAATGCCTGCTTTGCGAAGCTCTTGCTGGTATGGCGTGATGTAGCGTGCCGCGGGAGGCTGGATGGACATTTCAATTCGAAAGGGCTGACCGTTTTTCATGCGGATGCCATCCTGGTTGCGAGCAGTCCAGCCCGCTTCGTCGAGCAGACGGTTCGCAAGCTCTGGGTCATAGCGCACCTGTGGGTTATTCGGGTTCGCATAGACCTGACCCGGATATTGCGTGTCGTACGGTTCATACTCTCCGAAAAGAAGTTTTTGGATGATTTGCTCGCGGGGAAATAGGTAGGCAAACGCCTTGCGCACGCGAATATCGTCGAACGGTGGCTTTCGCATGTTGAAGGCAATTCCGCCGGTACCCATCGGACCATCGGTATAAACGCGCGCGCGACGAATCCATCCCAACCGGATAGCATCGCTGGTTGTATCACCTAACCACTTGAGCGTTGTTGCCATGTTGAAGCGAAAGACATCTGCCTGCCCCTTCTTGAATCGCTCGTACTCGACGATTGGGTTATCGGTCACAATCTCGTACACAATCCGATCGAAATTGCCCGAGTAGCGTGCCATGGGGTAATCCTTTGCCCAATAATCCTCCCGGCGGGTGAGGACGTACCGCTTGCCGAGTTTGACGTCCTGCTCTAAGATGATGTATTCACCAGAGCCGGACGGCATGTTGTAGTTGAAGCGATCGAGGAATTCATCACCGGTGAGATTGCCGATTTCAGCAGCACAGAGGATTTGCATGCTCGCTGCAAAATAGAGAAAGTTGCGGAAGTTGAGCGTCTTGCACCGCACACGAACCAGGTACTTGCTGAGAACTTCTGGCTCTTCGTACTTGCTAAAAACAACCTGCAGGGCTGGCTCTAAAATGGTTTCATCCATGAGCAGCCGCCAGGTAGCACGAACATCCTCGGCTGTGACTGGTAAACCGTTCGAGAAGCGAGCGTTCGGATCAATGCGGAAGGTGAACGTCATTTTATCCTCGCTGATCTTCCAATGCGAGGCTAGTGCGGGGATATATTCCCGTGTGACCGGATGCGTCGAAAGGAGCGTTTCATACACGAAGTTGTTGATCTCGGTGTTATAGACGGTGTTGCTATTCTGCCCCACCGGACGAAAGGTCGCCGGAAATTGATTAGCGATGATGTGAATTTCCCCACCAGTCCGCGCGCGCGGATCACCAAAGTATTTCATTTCATCGGCAGTGGGGATGTAGGTCGTAAAACCGAGTTTTTCTGCGATGGATTCGAAGCCAGCACCACCAAGAGAATCGGGCACCGATGGATCAGCCCCGGGCGGGACGGTGTACTTCTTCCACAGGTACGTCTTGCCAGACATGCTCTGGACACTGAGAGTGCCTTTTTTCGATGGACAGCCGAAAAAGGCGGTCGCAATCGCTACCGTAGCCGCGATAATGACACGTTGCATGACCTCTACAAAAACAGTCGGAGAGTTCGGGGCGTGAAAATAGGAAACGTTGCCGAAAATGTTCAGCAGCATCAGCCGGTTCGTTCTCGTGCAATCGGTCTCTGGGCTTGGTCGGCTCGGACTGCATGGGGCGACCCTGCATCTAATTTCGCGCCGATGCATCATATTAGCTGCTATCACTGTATCCACCACATCTTGAGCATTGCATGATTAGCTACGATCCTGCGTCGGTACCGCACCCACAAATGCACGGTATCTTGCTCAGCGGTGTTGCACCGCGACCGATTGCCTTTGTTGCTTCCCGCTCAGCGGCAGGAGCGATTAACCTTGCACCATTTAGCTTCTTCAATGCGTTTGCTTCAAAGCCGCCCGTGGTTGCTATCGGTCCTGCCGTCAGTGTTCGGAGCGGAAAAGTCAAGGACACCTGGCGCAACATTCTCGAGACCGGCGAATGCACAATTAGTGCGGTGACCCATGGCATCCTGCACCAAATGAACATTGCTGCCGCCGAATATCCCCATGGCACCGATGAGTTCATCAAAGCCGGCTTGACCGCTGTACCAGCCGAGACCATGAATGTACCCTACGTTGGCGAATCACCCTTTGCAATGGAGTGCCGACTCATCGAAAACATCGAGCTATTCCGTGAAGAAGGTGGCAACGGGAATATCATGCTTCTGCGCGTCCACCGCATCCACGTCAAAGAGTCTGTCCTGACTGACGGCAAGATTGATCCACGCAAGATGGACCTTGTTGCGCGGATGGGCTATCACTGGTATGCTCGCGTCACCCCGGAGGTGTGCTTTGAACTTCCGCAACCAGGGGAAAAGTGTGGCATTGGATTCGATGCGCTGCCTGAACCAGTCCGCACCTCCCCCATTCTTACCGGCAACGACCTCGGACAACTTGCGTCGGTGCTTAGCTTACCGCAGCGTGATCCTGCTTTTGACCAAATTCGCTCATCGGCAGATTCGATCGAGCATGAATTGATTGCGGCAAACCCTCGAGGGGCACTCGATGCAGCGCTGCGACAGGGACCACCCTCTCCTTGGACACTGCATCGCATTGCTCAAGCTTTCTTGCACACTGGCGACATCGAAAGCGCTTGGCAAACGCTGTATCTTGCACACCCAACGATTGCTCCGTAACCTTCGGGGCTTCCGTTCGTATGCACGTGCAGTTGACTCATCATCGCTTTCGATAGCATGCAGCGCTCACAATGGCTCGGCTTTGCACTGATTGTAGCCGGAATTTTGCTCCTCCTGGACACTTTCGGTGTCCTCCCCGGATTAGGGTGGATATTGTCGTGGTGGCCATTGCTGCTCATCGCGCTGGGGATTCGCATTATTCTTTGGAAACCCGATAAACTCACTAGCGGGCTGTTTATCATCGCGCTGGGATGCTTGCTGTTAGCAGACAATATCATCGAAGGGTTCGAGTTTTGGGTTGCTGCCGTTCCGGTTTTGCTGATTGTTCTTGGGATCAGCATCATTCTTCGCCCCAGAAACACACGCCATGTCTATAGCGCTGCATCCTATGCATTCGGCGGACAAGACAGAACACTCAGCGATGAGCTTATCAACGCGACGGCTATCTTTGGTGGCGCCCACTACGTGATCACATCGCAGCAGTTTCGCGGTGGCTCGGTGCAATCTATTTTCGGTGGCATCGAGCTTGACTTTCGACCTGCACAGATGGCGGCCATGGAAGCCTCGCTCGATGTCGAGACAATCTTCGGCGGTGTTGAGATCA
>JBBIUD010000209.1:0-3679 GCA_037440485.1 Chlorobiota bacterium | reverse complement strand
TCGAAACAACAACGCAGCGATTCGACGGCTACGCAAAGTTTGCTATCAATGAAATTGATCACCCGTTGGTCAACCACATGGGCTTCCAAGCAGCTATCAGCACACAGCGCCTTATGACCAATGCCGGCACACGAGTCATCGAAGCACGGGAAGACTACGCATATGCTAAAGCCATTGCCGCTGCAACGGTCACTGATCATCTCACGATTCTCTGGGGCGGTTCGCTACTCTACAACACACCGTGGGAACGACTCGACTCAACCATCCGAGAGCGCACCGAAGTCGTTCCTGGTCTCTTTGCGGAGGCGACGTGGTCGCCACAGCCATCACTGAGCGCAACCGTTGGCGTTCGGCATGACTGGCACAATCTCTTTGGTGCTCTGCTGACTCCCCGTATGCACATCAAATACTCGCCGACCGAGCTGATCACACTCCGCATGTCTGCGGGGTCAGGCATCCGGGTTCCGCTGATGATCGCCGATAATGCAGCCGCCTTCTTGAACAATCGCCGTGTCGTAATTGATTCAACCTTGTTGCCAGAGCGTGCGGTCAACATTGGCGGCGGTATCACCGCAACAATTCTTGTCGGCAATCACGCCGTCACGCTCGATGGTGAATTCTACCACACCCGCTTTTCACGGCAGGTGGTGACAGACTTTGACCGCAGCGTACGCGAGGTTGCCATCGTTTATGCCGGTACTGGCTACGCCAATAGCGCGTTGATGCAAGTTTCCACCACGCTTGCCGAGCGGCTGGATGCGACGCTTGCGTACCGCTTCATCGGAACCTATGCTGAAACAGGCGGCGCTCTTCGCTTGCAACCACTACTTTCGCCCCACCGTGTTCTGCTAACGCTAAGCTACTTGAGCGCCGATCGTGTCTGGGAAATCAATCCAACCGTAGTGTGGTATAGCAGCGGGCGCATCCCAACGACTGCCGATAATCCAGCCGCCTATCAGTTCGCCGAGCGTTTCCCGTCGTATGTCCGTGCCTCGCTCCAGATCAACTGGCGACCGCTTGACAGTCCCTGGGAACTGTACATCGGCGCTGAGAATCTGGCGAATGTCCTCCAGCCGCGTGCAGTTCTTGCAGCCGATGCACCGACGTCCCCATACTTTGATGCGTCGTTGGTGTGGGGACCGCTCGACCAGCGGACGTTCTATGCCGGTGTGCGCCTGCGGGTGGGACAGCCATGGAGCGAAGAATGATGCCTCACGTGTGTGGTATTCGCGCATGTCATGCTGAACTTGTTTCAGCATCTGATTGCGTTTCGGTTGTCATGCCGAACGTGTTTCGGCACCTGGAAAGACCCTGAATCAAGTTCAGGGTGACACCAGCGGGTTGAGTCGAGTGGCCGTGCTTTTCGCATGTCATGCTGAACTCGGTTCAGCATCTTTGTGTTTGAATGCCGTGTACCACAACCACCATTGCCTTTCGTATGCGAATCGCGTTGATTACCGGTGCCAACCGCGGCATCGGTTATGCACTCGCCCAGGAACTATGCCAGCGCACATTCCATGTCCTTGTCGGTGCGCGCACAGCCGAGCGCGGCGAGCAGGCAGCCATCAAACTTCGCAACAACGGTGGCTCTGCCGACGCCATCGTCGTTGACTTGGAACGCCCCGACACTTTCCGAGCAGCCAAAGACCTCATTGAATCCAGATTTGGCGTCCTCGATGTGCTGGTCAACAATGCTGGCATCATGATCGAAGCCGAGCAGTGGAATGTCAACACAACAACAACAATACCACCGGACGTGCTGCGCCGAACCTTTCAGGTGAATTTTTTCGGACCGGTGGAACTTACCCAACAGCTCCTGCCTCTGCTGCTCAACAGTGCCGATGGTCGGATCGTAAACGTTTCAACCATCCTTGCCTCGCTGGAGCTTCACGCGACGCCTGGCTCGAACACCTATCCAACAAAAACATTCGGCTACAACAGCTCCAAAACAGCACTCAATGCGTTTACCGTGCACCTTGCGCACGCACTGCGTCAAACGAGCATCAAGGTGATTGGCGTTCACCCCGGCTGGGTACAAACCGAGCTTGGCGGGAAAGGAGCACTCATCCCACCAGAGACAGCAGCACAAGCCATTGCCGAGCTTATTGTTGCCCCCGATCCACCAAGCGGTGTTGTGCTCTTCCGCGGGAAACCGCTGCCGTGGTAGGTTCAGCTCATAGTGCCAGGCTGCCGTAATTTGCGCTTAGAACGAACAGCATTGGATTGGCAAAACACGCTGTGAGAAACTACGCAGACCTTCTCGACAAGCACCGCTCGACTCTCGAGAGCGCAACGGCAGCCTGGCGCGAGCGGACGTTTTTTTCGCATTGGGCAGAGATTCCCAGCGGTAAGATTTACGGCGAAACCGCTGCTGCCGATGGGAAGACTCGCTTCGATGCCCAGATCGGCAAACCGTTCGAACGGCTCCTCCAGCGCCCGGCGCACTCCTGGCATGGTGAGGAACAGTCGCCCTACGGCTTTGCGCTCGACATCACATATCCGGTGCTCAGTCCCGATGATTTGATCGCCAACGCACGGCGCGCTCAGCGCGAGTGGTCTGGCATAGAACCAGCGGTCCGCGCTGCCGTCTTGGTTGAAGCACTTGAACGGGCTGCCGCAACATTTTTCGAATTGGCACACGCAACGCAGCACACAACCGGACAAGGATTTGTGATGGCATTCCAAGCATCTGGTCCCCATGCATTCGACCGGGCGCTGGAAGCTGTCGTCGCTGGACTCTGGGCGCAGCAGGCGTTCGCCACCGCAGCCACGTGGACCAAGCCGATGGGTAAAACCAGCGTGACGCTTGCCAAACGCTTTCGCATTCGTCCACGCGGAATCAATGTCACGATCGGCTGCTCGACGTTCCCGGTCTGGAATAGCCTTCCCGGCATGTTCGCCAGCTTGGTCACTGGTGCTGCAACCATTGCCAAAGCTCACCCGAAGGTTGTTTATCCGATTGCACTGGTTGTTGCCGCCCTCCAGCAGGCGTTCGACGACCTCGGATTCGATCCGCACCTGGTGCAAGTAGCGGTGCCTACGCCCTACGAATCCATGACCCAAGCACTCGTTGGCTCGGACGGTATCGGCACGGTTGATTACACTGGCTCAAGCGCGTTCGGAGAGCAGATCGAGCGATTCTGTGCTGAGCATGGTATCGTCTGCTTTACGGAAAAGTCCGGCGTCAATCCGGTGCTGATCGAAAGTGTCGAGTCGCTCGATGCTGCACTCGAGAACATAGCATTCAGCATTTGTCTTTATTCGAGCCAGATGTGCACAGCACCGCAGAACATCTACATTCCTGCACGCGGTGTCATCGAACGCAGCAGCGGTCGCACTCTTCCGCTTGAGGAGGTCATGGCGCGCCTGGTTGCTGCTATTGACGCACTCACTGGCAACGAAAAGGTTGGACCCGGCACGCTTGGTGCGATCCAGAATCCTGCCACGCTCGATCGCATCGCACGCGCGCGCCAATTAGGACTACCGATTCTGCGGGAAAGCGCACCGATTGCACAGCCAGATTTTCCCAACGCCCGAACAGCGACGCCACTGCTCCTACGCGGCGACACACGCCAGCGGGAGCAGTACGAACACGAATGGTTCGGACCGATCGCTTTTGTGGTACCGGTTGCCTCGTTCGAACACGGGTTAGAGGAAATGGCGGGCTCAGTGCGCCGAT
>JBBIUD010000208.1:0-3690 GCA_037440485.1 Chlorobiota bacterium | reverse complement strand
ATCATCTGGGCAATCGCAGTGTTCAGCGAAAGCGACTCAATATCCTGCCGCACTTTCTTGATCGTTTGGTGGAGGATACGTGCCTGCTGGCGTGTTGGGGGGACGCCGACGATAGCACTGCTGAGCGTACCGTCGGGGTTTGTGTACATGCGCCAGACACGATCGAGAAATCGCTTGATGCCTTCGATACCCTTGCTCGACCAGGGCTTGGTTGCTTCGAGCGGACCCAGGAACATTTCGAACAGCCGAAGTGCATCAGCGCCGTAGTCGCGGACTATGTCGTCAGGGTTGATGACGTTCCCCAGCGACTTGGACATCTTGCGACCGTCCTCGCCCAGGATCAAACCCTGGTGGAACAGCTTTGCGAATGGTTCTTTGGTGGGGACGTAGCCGTAGTCGTAGAGCAGCTTGTGCCAGAATCGTGCGTAGAGCAAGTGCAGCACGGCATGTTCAGCACCGCCGACGTAGAGGTCCACTCCGCCGCGGTCAGGATCGCTGCCGAGCCAGTATCGGAGTCGGTCGGGATCGGCAAAGCATGTGTCGTTGTGGGGATCGCAGAAGCGCAGGTAGTACCAGCACGATCCTGCCCACTGCGGCATTGTGTTGGTTTCGTAGTGTCCGCGTTTGCCGGTTTTGGAATCAAAGACGTTCATCCATTCGGGAACGGTTGCGAGCACACTGTCGCCCGTTCCGGTTGGTTTGAATTCGGCAACCTCGGGCAGCTCAAGCGGAAGTTCGTCTTCATCGAGGACACGGCGTGTGCCATCGTCGAAGTGAATAATTGGGATTGGCTCACCCCAGTAGCGTTGGCGTGAAAAGAGCCAGTCGCGGAGCTTGTAGCGAACGGTGCGCCGTCCGATGCCGCGCTGCTCGAGCCACTGCACAATGCGCTCTTTGGCTTGAGCAGTGGGCATGCCATCGAGCGAAATCTCGGCGTTGGTGGAGTTGCAGCTCGTGCCATCCTCGACGAATGCTTCGGTGAGTGTCTCTGGTTGTTCACCGGTGGAGGGACGCACAACGATTTCGATGGGAAGTCCGTACGCAGTGGCGAATTCAAAGTCACGCTGATCGTGTGCCGGCACTGCCATGATAGCGCCGGTGCCGTAGTGCAGCAGCACGTAATCGGCAATCCAGATGGGGATTTCCTTGCCGGTTGCGGGATTGAGTGCGTAGGCGCCGGTGAACACACCGGTTTTCTGGCGCGAAAGTTCTGTCCGTTCCAAGTCCGTCTTCCGCTGGGTTTCGGCAACGTAGGAGGCAACGGCAGCGCTCGATTCGACCGTGGTGATCTTCTCGACAAGTGGATGCTCCGGCGCCAGCACCAGGTACGTCGCACCGAAGAGAGTATCCGGGCGTGTGGTGAAGACTGTCACCGATTCATCGGCACCGATGACCGGAAAGGTAATCTCAGCGCCCTCGCTTTTGCCGATCCAATTGCGCTGCATTTCTTTGGTGCTCTCTGGCCAATCCACCAAGTCCAGGTCAGCCAGCAAGCGCTCGGCGTATGCGGTAATGCGCACCATCCACTGGCGCATGGGACGCCGCTCGACGGTGTAGCCCTTTTGGCGCCATTCATCCACTTCTTCGTTGGCTAAGACTGTTCCCAGTTCTTCGCACCAATTGACCGGTACCAACGCCATGTATGCAAGGCGGTGTGCATCGCGGTAGGCTTCGACGTCCTCGACATCCGGCGGAATCGGAAGCTCCTCGATCGGTCGGGCGCGCTGCTGCTGGGGATCGTACCACGAGGTGTAAATCAGCCGAAACATCCACTGCGTCCAGCGATAGTAGCGTGGGTCGGTAGTGTTGATCTCGCGCGACCAATCGTAGCTGAACCCAAGCATGGCAAGCTGGCGTTTGAAGGTCGCGATGTTCTCGGCTGTTGCAATGCGGGGATGAATGCCAGTGGTCATCGAGTAGCGCTCAGTCGGCAACCCAAAGGCATCCCATCCCATCGGATGAAGTACGCAGTATCCTCGCATGCGCATGTAGCGCGCGATGATGTCGGTTGCTGTGTAGCCCTCTGGATGCCCAATGTGCAATCCGCTCCCACTGGGGTAGGGAAACATGTCGAGCACGTAAAACTTCGGTTTGGTTGGGTCTTCCGTGGTGCGGAACGTTTGGTGCTCTTCCCAGTAGCGTTGCCACTTTGGCTCGATACGATCGAAGGGATACGACATAAGGCGGTGATACTGCTGGTGTCCGACAATTTCAAGAGGGCGCAAATGTACGAAGCCAGAGCAGGCGTCTACGACTACTTACGAACGCTGTTGATGAGCGCTTCCAGCGTGGAGAGTTCGAGCTGCCCCTCGTGGACGATACGCCGATTGCCGCGTTCGACGATGGTCATCGGGATTGCGCCGGACCATTCCGGGGCGATGGCGTCAATATCGCGTGTGCGCAATTCCTGCCGAAGGTGCAGCAGGCGCACGCCGGCAAACCCACGGCGCTGCCAAAAGCTCCGGACCTTGGCACTATCGCGCGGAGAATCCACGCTGACAAGCTCCAGGCGGATTTCCGGATGACGCCTGGCAAGAGTGTCGAAAATGGGCATCTCCTCGATGCACGGTTTGCACCAAGTTGCCCAGAAGTTGCGCACGCGAATGGTGGTGCTATCGGCAGGCGGTGTGGTCAAAGCAGCCAGCGTTACGGGTTCAACCGAGCGCCGCTGCTGCGCAAGCATCGGCAGCACACCGGTTGCGATCAGCACCGCCAGACTGGCAAAAACTCTGCTCATGAGCGCTCGAAATGGTAGTGAAACGTTGTGCGTAAAACACCGCGTGCATCGAATCGCTCTTTGAAGGCAATCAAGCTCAGCGATGGCGTCATTGGATCGGGCGACTTTGTGTCCTGCGAGACGCCAATATCCACCCACCGATAACCTTCGGCATAGGCTCGGCGGACGATCTCGTACATGAGCAGGTAGATCGGTCGCAAGTGCTCGTATTGGTAGCGGAGCATGTTGTAAAAGCACAGTGCGACGTGCTGGTTGGTCAGAAACAGAAGCGAGCCGGCGATCGGTGTGGTGTCGGCATAGACCATCAGCAAACGGAGATGCTCCGGCACAAGCTGGCGCAAGCGCTCGAGTTCGTCGAGCGTGTGCGTCGGGCGAGCGCCGTGCCGTGCTTTGTTTTCGAGCAGAATGTCGTAGAACGTTCGGTAGTCCTGGCTTTCTTCGACGCGGAGCAGCCCGCTCCGCAGGATTTTGCGGATGCTCTTTCGGGCAGTCTTATCGAAATGGTCGAGGAACTTTTCGCCGCGTGTCAGCGGAATTGCGTGCGAGATGTAATGCAGCTCAAAACCAAAGCGGCGATAGAGCATGGCGTATTCAAAATGCTGGTTTAGCTCGCGGGCGTAGATAATCGGCGGAGGAATGATGTAGGCATCGCTCCAGCCTTCCGCGCGAGCGTAGGCAAGAAACGCGTCCACGATGTGGAGACAAGTTTCAAAGGGCAAGTCTGGTGCAACAAAGCCTCCGTAGCTTGCGCCAACCGGCGACCAGTACTGCGCGGGACGATCGGGAAAGAATCCACCCGGCATCACAGCGACCAGCTTCCCATTTTGGCGAAACATCAGGTGGTGGAAGTCGAATTTCCCCGGTGCGTGGTAGTCCAGAAACGCTTGCCGGTGGAACATCGTGGCATTGTTGCAGCGCTCAAGGAAGCTCTCCCATTCAGCGCGATCGGCAGC
>JBBIUD010000207.1:0-3715 GCA_037440485.1 Chlorobiota bacterium | reverse complement strand
AGATTGCCCATATCCAGGCAAATCTGGTGCAACGATCTTCCAGTCCGATGGTAGCCAGGGCACAAGCGGTAAAAATGTGCTGTGGTCACCGCCCCATCCATGAATGCCAACAACGACGTTTTGACCAGAACCATACTCAGCAGCGAACATCGGCAGCTATCAATTCTGCAACCATCTTTCCGCTCAGGGTAACCATTGGTAGCCCTGTACCAGGTGCAGTGCTTGCGCCAACGTAATACAGTCCGCGATACGTTCGATCACGGTTGTGCCAGCGTAGTGGTCCGATATTTCTGAGCGTATGCGATGCGCCAAAAGCCGAGCCATCGTAAAGACTGAATCTCTTGCTCCACTCGGCTGGCGTCCAAACATGCTCGAGGGTAATATCGCGCACCGTTATGTCGAATTGATGGTGCGCAAGACGACGCAAGACATCTGCCCGAGCTTGCTCGACAGCTTTGTGCCAGTCAAATGTTGATCCAGCATTGCTCAACGTTGGAACAGGAACTAAAACGAATGCTGTGCTACAACCGGGTGGTGCAACTGTTGGATCGTTCTTGGAGGGCATGCTCAAATAGAACGGAAGATCCTCGGGTAAGGAGTGTTGCAACTGACGATACGCACGGCGCGGTTCGTCGGGCAAGAATATGCAATGGTGGTGCAAGCCCTCTGGTTGACCACGCACACCCCAGTAAAACGTAATGACACCGGGCGTCATCTGCCAACGTTTCCGTGGTACTGATGCCCCATGAAGCATCTGGAGTGTCATTGGCACATCCACATTCGAAACGACGACATCAGCACTGATTGTTCGCCCATCACTTAGTCGAATCCCGCGGACACGATTGTCGTCAACCTCAATTGCCTCGACGGGGCTATTGCAATAAATGCGGGCACCAATTTCTACTGCTCGACGATGGACAGCCTTGATCAGCGAATAAATGCCGCCCTCTGGATACCACAAGCCATAGTAAAGCTCACCGAAGGGTAAAATGCTAAACGTGCCCGGCAGTTCAAATGGTGATCCGCCCAAGTACATTGCATACGAACCCAATGCTGCCCGCACTCTTTCAGAACGAAAGTACCGAGCAAGCTCACGGTCGAGCGACCGATGTAGCCCTAACGTCAATAGTTGTGCTTTGGGTGCAGGAGCAATCCAGCTCCAAATGGTCTCAGCAGGCGAGGTCACAAGATGCTTGAACAGGTATTCGAACCGTCTGCGGGTATCAGCAAGAAACGCAGCAAGTTTTGCATGTGCTGCAGTTTCAAAGCGCGAAAGTTCATCGGCAAGCATGTGAAAATCGGAGCTAAGCTCCAAACGACTACCGTCTCGCCAGTAGAACACAACCGATGGGTTGAGCGGACGAAGCTGCACGTACTGGTGAAGATCGCCGCCACTTGCAGCAAATAACTGCTCAAACACCCACCGATAGTTGATCAGCGATGGACCGGTGTCGAACGAAAAACCCTGCTCTTCGATACGATTAGCTCGACCGCCTGGAAGAGCATTTTTTTCGTACACCTCGACGTCGAAACCTTGCGATCGGAGATAAATTGCTGCACTCAAACCACCAAGTCCAGCACCAACAATCACAACACGCTTGTTCATTTGCCATAATCGGGAGTGACGAACGCAAGCGGCAATATCCAGTACTTCGACCGCGGCAATACTGCGAGTTTCCGTCGCCATGGGACGCTTGCACGGCGTTGGCTGTCCCATGCCTGCTCAAGGAGTGCTGTCAGCTCTCCATACACCTTGATGCAGGCATCAATTGCAGCAATGCAATCTTCAGAAAAAACATTGAGCATTTGCTGAGCCTGCCGGTAGTACCGCCACGCAGTCTGTGCGTACTGGTGCACGACATATTCAGTCCCAGTTTTGCTATTGCCTGCGAGGAATTCTTCATAACTCACACCGGCTCCGCGAAGCAGCTCCTGTGGGACGTAACATCGGCAACGGTGATGGTCTTCACCGACATCGCGTAAGAAATTTGTTAGCTGGAGCGCAATGCCCAAGGAGCGACTCGCATCGAGCGCCTCCTCCATCGTGTGGCTGGGGGCGACGCCGTACACATGGGCTAAAAAGTAGCCGACGACAATTGCACTGCCGTACACATAGCCATTGATGAGATCATCGAACGTTTCAAATGGTCGCGGCTCGATATCGCATTCCATTGCATCCAAAAACGCATGGTAATATTCCGGCGGGATTCTGTGTCGTCGCACAAGATCGGCAAAGCCAGCAACGATTGGATTGTGACCGCACCGAAGGCTATCGAGCAGCGTTGCGCAGGAAAGAGCTGAGCTGTACTGCTCCCGCCATTGACTCAACAGACGGCGCTTTTCGAACGCATCCAGTGGGAATGTATCCACAATCTCATCGGGGTAGCGCACGGCAGCATAGATGATCTCGACATCTCGGCGCTTGCATTTCGGCAGAAATCTGGTCACAGTAAAAAAGCTCGTGCTATAGCGACGAATGATGCGCCACGATGCATCCGCAATAACGCGGTGTGCGTGTGCATCTGTTGTGATGCCAGTAAGTCGCTTATGCAATGAATCGAAAAACCTCAGCCATTCTTGGTACGACCAGCTCGAAACAGCAAACGGCATGCAGAGTTGTCGGCAGTTGAACCGGCTGTTCTAACGTAGCCTTCAGAGCAGAAAGTTCCTTCTACCAGCCAGCGACTTCATCTTCGATGTCATCACAGTGATAGTGCCGGTTCCTGCGGGAATAGGATTTTTGGCTGGGCTGTTCTCCTTGGCGAAGCGCTTCAAGGGCGCGCTGTTCTAACAACGCGCGGAAGCGACGATCCCGCAATCGAAGGTATTCATCGAAGCGACGATCGAAGTAGCAGCGACCATCTACGTAGGTCTGCTCAACTCGCGAGAAGTTCGATAGCGGATTACCGTTCCAGAGAACAAGGTCAGCATCTTTGCCAACCTCGATTGAACCAGTAAAGCGATCCACTTTGAGTTGAATAGCGGGATTGATTGTACACATTTTGAGCGCCTCTTCTGGACTGATGTCGCCATACTTGACACTTTTGGCTGCTTCCTGATTGAGCCGTCGCGCCATCTCTGCATCGTCGCTGTTGACAGATGTGACAATTCCTTGTTCAGCCATGATTGCGGGGTTCTGCGGTATAGCGTCATACACTTCAAACTTGTAAGCCCACCAATCGGAAAAACTCGATGCAGTTGTGCCGTGCTCTTTCATCTCACGAGCGACTTTATAGCCCTCGAGGATATGCGTAAACGTTTGCACTCGAAAGCCGAACTCTTCTGCCAGTCGCATGAGCATCAGGATTTCGCTCTGGACGTAGCTATGGCAATGAATGAAGCGCTTGCCTCGGATGATTTCCAGCAGCGTTTCGAGTTGAAAATCTCGTCGGAATGGAATGCCGCGGCTTCGCGCCTCTGTCTGGGCACGTTCGTACTCCAGCGCTGCACGGAATGCATCACGCATAATCTCCTCGACGCCCATGCGTGTTTGTGGATAGCGTGTTGTAAAGCGATCGCCCCAGTTCGACTGTTTGACGTTTTCGCCCAGTGCAAACTTGATCGTCGGTGGTGCAGCAGTGAATTTGAGTCCCTCGGCATCACTACCCCATCGCAGTTTGATAAGCTGCAATTGTCCTCCAATCGGATTGGCTGAACCGTGCAGCAGATGCGAACTTGTAACGCCACCGGCAAGCTGACGGTAGATGTTGATATC
>JBBIUD010000206.1:0-3738 GCA_037440485.1 Chlorobiota bacterium | reverse complement strand
GTGGAATATGCGATTCATCATAGGGACCAGCCATGCCGTCGAATACGTAGTCGGTTGAGTAGTGGACAAGGTGCACGTCGAACGTTCGTGCGTACCGAGCGAGCATTTCAGGGAAACGCGCATTGAGCAGTTGAGCAAGGGCTCGGTCTGTTTCGCAGCCATCAACGTCGGTGTAGCCAATTGTGTTGATAATGACAGAGGGCTGCACGGCTTTCAGAGTGTTTTTGTAGGCGTCGAAATCATGCGGGGATACTTTACGGGTTGTGAAGGATGAAGCAAGACCAGGGTCCAAATCCTTTGATGAAAGCAGGACAAGCTCGACCCCTTTCTGTTTTTGGTAGTACTCGATGAGGGCAGAGGCGATTTTACCGCTGGCGCCAGTGATTGCAATACGAAGCATCGGTCATCAAACAAACGTGTGTGCAAATCGAGTCAGCAAAATTATTGCGTTGCGGATTCGACTAACAATGTACACGAGCGGAGCAGCGAAAGGGATTGCAACCGCGACGAAGGCACTACAAGCACCGTGACAAAACTTCGAAATATGGTTGGTGTTTGGCATTGACAAACTGGCATAGCGAAGTTAATCGTCTATGTCTGTCTCTATGGCAGATAAAAACCTTCAAAAACAGGCTATTTTCGAGGTTTCACGTGAAACTATGGCAATTCACCGCAAATACAGGGCAAGTATTGCCACGTCGGCAGCGGAAACACCTGGAATCCGTGAAGCTTGTCCAAGGGTGGCGGGACGAATTCGGGTGAGTTTTTCTTTGGCTTCAGTCGAGAGCGCGGAAATTGTTGTGTAGTCGAAGCTATCGGGGATGCGGCGTTTTTCATTCTGGCGGAGGATTTCTACTTCGCGGCGTTGGCGTTCGATATAGCCGGCATATTTGAGTTCAATCTCGGCGCGTTCAACGTAGCGATGACGGAAATCAAGACGGAAGGATTGGTTGTTCCCATTGTGGTGGATGTACCAGCTCAGGACGTCACTTAGTGATAGACGTGGGCGAAGTGCGAGAAGCGCGATCGAAACTGATTCGTGAACGTGTGGTTCGTTATGCATCTCCAGAAAAGGGTTCGCGGCGCTGGGAGGAACTTTGGTCGCATAGCACCACGCGACAAGGTCGTTTTTCCTTTGGGTTTCAGCGCAAATACGACTGTACGTTTTGCTGTCGAGCAGACCGAGTCGGTAGCCATAGTGAGCAAGACGTTCGTAGGCATTGTCCTGGCGGAGTAAGAGGCGGTATTCAGCCAGAGAGGTGAAAATCCGGTACGGCTCATCGCTGCTTTTGTTGATGAGATCATCTATGAGGACGCCGATGTAAGCTTCAGAGCGGAGAAGACGAAAGGTACCCTCGCGGCGAATGGCAAGGGCTGCATTGATGCCGGCAATGATTCCTTGTGCTGCTGCTTCCTCATAGCCGGACGTACCATTGATTTGACCGGCAAAATAGAGTCCCCTGATTGCCTTGGTCTCCAAGGTATGTTGGAGCTGGTACGGATAGAAAAAGTCGTACTCGACAGCGTAACCGTACCGGAGAATGGTTGCATGCTCTAAGCCTGGTATCGTGCGGAGAGCAGACTCCTGAACATCGGCTGGCAGACTGGTCGAAAAACCATTGACGTAGTACGACACCGTGCACAATCCTTCGGGTTCGAGGATAATTTGATGCGACGTGCGGTCAGCAAACCGGGCGATCTTGTCCTCAATCGAGGGACAGTAGCGCGGACCTTTCCCTTTGATTAGCCCCATAAACATCGGCGAACGATCAAAGCCAGTCCGAAGAATCTCGTGTGTCCGAGTGTTCGTCGAGGTAGCATAGCAGACGATACGGTTTCGTACACACGGGGTTTGCATTGAGAACGGCAGTGGTGGATCGTCGCCGACTTCGATTCTGGTTTTGGAAAAATCAATCGTTCTTCCATCTACGCGCGGCGGAGTTCCGGTCTTAAGACGTCCTTTCTCGATGCCAGCAGCAGCGAGAAGGTCAGAGATCTTGTCAGCGCGCGGCTCGTCAACACGTCCACCCGGAGTCGCGTCAAGACCGGTGTACATGATTGCATTGAGAAATGTCCCTCCGCACAGAACCACCGCTTCACAGGTTATCTCGACTCCATTGCGTAGGCGAATACCGCGGACCCGATCGCCGCGGACAAGAATTTCTTCAACGGTGCCATCAACGATCGTCAGATTCGGTAACCGTGCCAATAGCTGCTGAGCATAGGCAGGATACAGGTCTTTATCGTTTTGACTGCGCGGCGACCACACAGCAGGACCTTTGGAACGGTTCAGCAATTTGAACTGCAGTCCGCTTTGGTCAGCGATACGAGGCATAAGCCCACCCAAGGCGTCGAGCTCCTTGACTAAGTGCCCTTTCGCAGTTCCGCCAATCGAAGGATTGCACGAGAGTCGCCCAATCGTTGCTCGGTTCATGGTGATGAGCAGCGTCCTGCACCCCATTCGTGCAGAGGCAGCCGATGCTTCGATGCCGGCATGCCCGCCACCAACGACGATAACGTCGTAATCGCGACCACTGATAGATTTGCCCGACATCAGTAGGATGGTTTCACGTGAAACATCAACAGGATGCATTTAGTGGTAATGCAATGACGCGAGGAATGGCAGGCGTATTTTTGTGCAATGAAACGCATTCGAATCTTGGACGTTCAGGGGCGTATCCCCTATCCTCTGCACGATGGCGGTGCCTTGGGTATGTGGATCGTTACCGATATGCTCGGTCGCAATGCCGACGTAACGTATGGCGTTCTTGCCATGAATACTGCCCGGCATTGGGTTCCGCCAGAAACGATTAAAGCTGTGTACGGCGAAATTCCGCATTGGTGGGCGCCAGTGGACAACCGCATTACACCCCTCGGTGCGCTCGGAAATTTGCTACATGGGACGCCGTATCACATTAGCCGCTTTAAGAGCAGCCGATTTGCCCGTCTGCTCCAGAGCGTCCTTCGGGAGTTTAGTCCGGACGTTGTACTTCTGGAAGGTCTGCCGGTTACGCAGTACGTTGACCAGATTCGGCGTACCTGTCCGGCAAGGATTGTCTATCACGCTCACAACGTCGAGCATCTGATCTGGTCACGGCTTGCCGATGCTGAGCACGTTCTCCTGCGTCGCGTTTACCTCCGAGAACAGGTGCGACGGCTCCGTTCCTACGAGATCGCCATGCTCTCCAATGGCAAGCTGGATGCAATTGTTGCGTTTACCAAAGTGGACGCGGTGGCGCTGCGAACACTGGGATTCAGCGGTCCTATTCACGTCAAGCCGTTCGCTCTCGATCTGGAGCAGTATCGTCCCGCATATGCACCTGAAACCCACCCCACACTGTTCCATCTTGGCTCGCTCGGATGGGAACCGAACCGTCAAGGGATCGAATGGTTTCTTGGCAAGGTGTTCCCACTGATTAGACAAAAATTCCCGACAGCGGAAATTCATATCGCCGGACATATCCCGCCCACATTCCGGCTACCGGTGACAGAAGGTGTTCACATTGTTGGTCCTGTAGCGGATGCCAAAGAGTTTATGCGCTCGCGTAGTGTGTTGGTGGTTCCTCTACAAGCAGGAAGTGGAGTCCGGGTCAAAGTTATTGAGGCGATGGCTGTAGGGAAAGCGATCGTGTCAACAACAATCGGAGCCGAAGGAATTGCATACACAGAGGGTCACGATCTCCTCATTGCCGACACACCCGAGGCATTCGCCGATGCCGTCTGTCTCCTCCTGGAAAA
>JBBIUD010000205.1:0-3748 GCA_037440485.1 Chlorobiota bacterium | reverse complement strand
GGGCAAAAAAAAAATGCCCCGACCGAGATCGGGGCGAAGGCTTCGGAAAGCCTACGGCACTAAGCCTTGTTGGTTGTCGACGAAATTCTTGATCCTGAACTCGTTTCAGGATCTCACGACTTTGTGACCAATCCGCAACTGACTAATCGGCAGCCTGCGGCAGATCCAGCGTCATGACCTTGTTCCATGCAGCGATGAAATCGCGGACAAACTTTTCGCGGTTGTCGTCCTGGGCATAGACTTCTGCGATGGCACGAAGCTCGGAGTTGGCGCCAAAGATCAAATCCACGCGCGTTGCTGTCCAGCGGAGCGCGCCGGTTTTGCGGTCGCGTCCCTCGAAGAGCATGCGTTCTTCCGAAGTGGGTTTCCACTCAATGCCCATATCGAGCAGATTGACAAAAAAGTCGTTGGTGAGCACACCCGGGCGATCGGTCAGCACACCGTGCTGCGTGCCACCAAAATTGGCGCCCAACGCGCGGAGACCACCAACAAGGACGGTCATTTCGGGAACGGTGAGCGTTAGCAAATTGGCTTTGTCCACAAGGACAGTTTCTGGTCTCTCGGTGCAGTCGGCGCGGACGTAGTTGCGGAAGCCATCGGCGATGGGTTCGAGCACAGCAAACGACTCGGCATCGGTTTGTTCAGCGGTTGCATCGGTCCGACCTGGGCGGAAGGGTACCTCGATGTTGAAACCTGCAGCGCGTGCAGCCTGCTCGATAGCAGCAGCTCCGCCGAGCACGATCAGATCGGCAAGGGAAACCTTTTTGCCGTCGGTGGCGGTGGCATTGAATTCGTCGCGAATGCGTTCGATAATGCCAAGCACGCGGGCAAGGTTTTCTGGTTCATTGACCTCCCAATCTTTTTGCGGCGCCAGTCGGATGCGTGCACCATTGGCACCGCCGCGTTTGTCCGAATTACGGAAGGTGGATGCTGCCGACCATGCGGTATAAACCAGGTCGCGAATGCTGAGAGACTCCAGCAATTTTGCTTTGAGTGCAGCGATGTCGGCATCGTCAATGAGCCGATGGTCAACCGGTGGAATAGGGTCTTGCCAGATGAAATCTTCTGATGGCACCTCTGGTCCGAGGTAGCGCCACTTTGGACCCATATCGCGGTGGGTCAGCTTGAACCAGGCTTTGGCAAAGGCATCGGCAAATAGGTCCGGGTTTTCGTGGTAGCGCCGAGCAATCTTTTCGTAAATCGGATCGTAGCGGAGTGCCAGGTCTGCCGTTGTCATCATCGGACGATGGAATTTGCCTGGCTCGAATGGATCGGGGACCATGTGTTCGGGCTTGGGATCCTTTGCCAGCCACTGCCATGCACCCGCAGGACTTTTGACCAGCTCCCATTCGTAGCCGAAGAGGATGTCCAGGTAGGTCATATCCCACTTTGTTGGTGTCGGGGTCCAGGCACCCTCGATGCCGCTGGTGTTGATGTCGTTGGCTTTACCGGAACCGTAGCTGCTTTTCCAGCCCAGTCCCATTTGCTCGATCGGCGCTGCCTCTGGTTCAGGACCGATGTATTCAGCCGGCGCCATGCCGTGTGCTTTGCCGAAGGTGTGACCGCCGGCGATCAGGGCGACGGTTTCTTCGTCGTTCATCGCCATGCGGGAGAACGTTTCGCGAATATCTTTTGCAGAGGCGAGCGGATCGGGCTGACCGCTGGGTCCTTCGGGGTTGACGTAGATCAGTCCCATTTGCACAGCGGCAAAGGGTTTGTCCAATTGCCCATTGGCATGGCGTTCATCGCCGAGCCAGGTTTTCTCAGTGCCCCAATAGACCGATTCATCCGGCTCCCAAATATCCTCGCGACCGCCACCGAAGCCGAGCGGCTTGAAGCCCATGGTTTCCAGTGCTACGTTGCCGGCAAGAATCATCAGGTCTGCCCAGGAGATTCGATTGCCGTACTTTTTCTTGATGGGCCACAGCAGGCGCCGTGCTTTGTCGAGGTTGGCGTTATCGGGCCAGCTATTGAGCGGCGCAAAGCGCTGCGCACCGGTTGAACCACCACCGCGACCGTCGAAGATGCGGTAGGTGCCGGCACTATGCCATGCCATGCGGATGATCAGACCGCCGTAGTGCCCCCAGTCGGCGGGCCACCAATCCTGGCTGGTGGTCATCAGTTCTGCCAGGTCTCGCTTGAGCGCGAAATAGTCGAGCTTGGAAAATTCCTCGGCATAGTTGAAATCCCGACCGAGCGGATTACTCCGCTCCGAGTGAAGACGCAAAATCGAAAGGTCCAACCGCTCTGGCCACCAATCACGGTTACGGGTTCGGTTCTCGTGACCAGTGACCGGACATTTGCCGTTTGTGCTCATCGTTCATTGTTTGCAGTAGGTTAAACAAGCAGTGCAAATTTACGTCCACTCAGAGCAGGATGCTCGCGTATCTTTGCGCGAACACTTTCCCCATCGGATGGTCGAGTTTGTTTTTTGGGCATCGGTTCTCTCGCATGCCTACACGTTCGGACTCTTTCCCGCATGCATGAGTTTCCTTTCCCGCTTCAGTCGTGCGCGGCATCGGTCGTTTGCTGTGCCGGTGGACTTACCGCGCGTTGCGATCATTTTTGCTGCTCACAACGAAGAAGCGGTGATCGCTGCACGGCTGGACAATCTCGTTAGGCTCGACTATCCGACTGACAAGCTCCAGGTGCTCATCGGCTCGGATGCCTCGACCGATGCCACCGACCGCATCGTGGCAGACTACGCAGCGCAGTATGGGTTTATCCAACTGGTCCGTTTCGATCAGCGCACCGGCAAAGCACCAATCCTCAATCATCTTGTCGAGCGCAGCAATGCCGAGATCATTGTGCTGACCGATGCCGACGTTCTGTTTGCACCCGATATTTTGCGGCATCTGGTTGCGCCGTTCGGCGACCCAGGCATTGGGTTAGTCTCAGCGCGAATGCTTCGCACCAGCGAGCACGCCACAGGTTTCCATTCGATCGAGACCGGTTTCTATAGCAACGAGAATCGCCTCAAGTATGCCGAAGCGGTGCTCTGCGGCATGATCATGGGTGCCGATGGTGCATGCTATGCGCTGCGGCGCAGTCTCTACACGCCTTTCCCCAACGATCGGCGGATCAGCGATGATTTACTGCAAACTCTGCAGGTCGCTGCGCAAGGGTACACCACGTGGTATGCCCTCGATGCTGTTTGCACTACGGGTATCCCCGACGAACCGGGCAAGGAATTTCGGCGGAAAGCCCGCGTTGCGTGCAGCAACCATTCGACGCTGCGTCTGTTGCCATCGGTCTTTCTGCGTCCGTGGACGTGCGGTGGCTGGTTGTTCTATTCGCACAAGCTGCTTCGATGGTACGGTGGATTCCTGCTCGTGCTGGCAGCGCTCAGTGGGTGGCTGCTGGCAGGGACGCATTGGATATATCAGGCGCTGGCGATTACACTGAGTGTCGTTCTGCTTCTGCCCTTGGTACCAGAGAATACCATTCCACCGCCTTTACGTTACCTGCGGCACTTTGCGTTGATGAATTACGCCCAGGCTGCAGGATTTTTCTGCTGGCTACGGGGTAAGAATCCTCCCTACTGGCAGCCTCCCCAGCGAGGGGCAACAGTTCCCACTCCTCGAACGGCTGCAGCCGAATAACAATTCAACCAGACCTGAGGCAGTGAGCTGGAATGCTGCGTTCTGCTACCGCGGTACGGTTGCAGCCTCATGCAGCAGCCGCACCAATATTACCACCAGCACAATAGCAAAGCCTTGATGCACCAGCGCAAGTGGTAGGGCGACAT
>JBBIUD010000204.1:0-3753 GCA_037440485.1 Chlorobiota bacterium | reverse complement strand
CGCCTCGACACGTTGGTTGAGCTTGTTATCGGTCAGCGAAATGTACGTATCGAGATAAGCGGTCTTGCTCAGCTCGGTCAGGGTGATTCGGTGATGACACTGCCGGAGTTGGAAGACTATAAACTTCGGTTGCAATGCACGCGCAATGGCAGGGTCGTCCAGCAAGATTTTCTTCGAAACGAGCAGAAGAACGTCCTGGGAGAATCAATCCGCCAGCAAGCACTCGAACAGCTTACCGGCGGCGGAGTTCGCATGCGGTTTATTGTGGAGTTTCCGGATACGCTCATCAAACCTGGCGCGCAGTGGACCCGAACGGTCAACGATACACTCCAGATGTCGCTCGGCTCGCAGACGGTGATGACGACGATGGACCTGCGCCACACCTTCGAGGGTTATCTCGATACGCTCGGGCGTCGGTGTGTAGTTGTGCGGGTTGAATCAACGCGGTATCTTGTCAGCGGTACCGCCGAGCAAATGGGAATACCCATCAGCATCAATGGCGATGGTGCGATCTCGGCACGGTATGTGATCGAGGCGGAGACTGGAATGCCCCTGGTGATCGAAACAACTGCTCAACTGGATCAGCGCATGACACTCGACGACCAAAGCAGCAGCGTTATTCCCCTAAGCATTGATGTCCGAGGACGCATGGTTCGCAAGTTATGATCGGGAGGCTCCTTTTTCTTGGTCTGATGAGTGTAGCCTCCAGCATTGCCGACTCATCATGCTTTCGCTGGGGACTGACTGCCGGCGTGCGCTTGATCTACCAGGTTGATGCCACTGATACTATTGCCATTGCTGGCGAGCCAACCCTCTTTCGACATCGGGAGGAACGCTGGTCGGTCGTCTGCGATAGCGTCCGCGGAGATACGCTGTACCTTCGGCAAACACTCGAACGGTACACCGCGCAAGAGTCAACCAGTACCGGTGATCGAAGCGCTCGAGCGAGGGTCCCATGGATAGGGCAGACGGCGCTGATTGTCATGACGCGCCAGGGTTGGCGTCTCCAATCTTTCTCGCCAGCAATTGATGAATTCAACGGAGTGCCTGGCGGTGTGTTCGGACCATCACTTCTGGTGCCGCTCGATAGTGGGTGTGTGCAGTGCAACAGAACGCAATGGCTCGTCGAGCGTCGCGACACGCTGGTTGAATACGCCTATCCGCCGGCGGTGCTGGAGCGAATGTATTTAGCCTCGGTTGATTCGTGTGCGCCCGATAAAACACCGCTCACGATATCAGTGGCAGAAACATCGCGCGGCATGCATTACGTGCGCACAGCAGAGTTCGCGACGGGAACCTATGTGAGTATTCTTGCTCATGGCGTTATCGAACTGGAACCGCAATGGGCTGTACCGGCGCTGCTATCGTATGCGCAGCACATTCGCTTTTTCATTGAGCATGATAACAACAAGCGGCGCCACGGCGAACAACGCACCAGCCTGCATGCACGGTTAGTGACCGTCTCCTCGAGCGAAACACCACACCAGCAACACTGAAAACAGCACACTAAGAACGTAATGTTATCGCCGGTGCAACTTTTTTTGCCTCCGTGCGTTTGTGTGCCTGCCGCTGTTGAATCAACTGTCCCTGATGCATGAAGCAGTTTTTCCTGATTGTGTTTGCATCAACGCTGGTGTCTGCGCAGACGGCGGGAAATGGCGTGTTCACACTCGAAGAGTGCATCGCTATTGCACTGCGCGCTAATCCTGCACTCCAGCGTGAGCAGAAAAACGTTGAAATCGGTCAAGCAGCGCTCACGCGTGCATTTGGTTCATATTTGCCGAGCATCAACGCGTCGGCTGGATACTCGCGTCAGCTCAACGTCGAGGGTGGACGTGCGGTCAATATTGGTGGGCAGGTTTTTGTGCTCGGACCGCCGGAGCCAAATTCGTATTCGATGAGTGCTGTTGCGTCGTACAACCTTTTCAATGGTTTTGCCCGGGAAGCAAGCTATAGCCAGGCACGCAACGACCTCGATGCCGCAGGACTCACCTACGAACGCACGCGACAACAAATCATCCTGCAAGTACGGACGCAGTACCTGGAGGTTCTACGAGCGTTGCAAACAGTTCGCGTGCGCAAGGAAAATCTCGAGCTGGGCAAGCAAGAATTGGCGCGCGTGCGTGCGCTCTACGATGCCGGACGAGTTCCGATCACAACGGTTTATACTCAGGAAGCTGATCTGGGCACACGCGAGCTGGATTTGCTGACGGCTGAAAACGCACTCCTGCAGGCGAAAGCTGCACTGCTTGCCACGATGGGTATGTCCCCCGATCGGGATGCTGAATTTGCCGAGTCCTCGGTTCCGACAAGCATCACCGATGCAGACATTGCCGACTTTCGCAAAGAGATTGGCTCACCTGCTGCTGTGGTCGCAACTGCATTGGAGCGGCGCAGCGATTACCGTGCACTCGATGCACGCGTCCGTTCTGCTGATAATGCCGTTTCGGTCGCGCAGGCTGCCTATATGCCGCAGATCAATCTTGCGGGTGGCTGGTCCTGGTCCAATACACGGTTTGATCAATTCAGCGAATTCGGGCGCTACTTTGTCAGCATGAACGTCCAAGTGCCCATCTTCGACAACTTCGGGGCAGCAACCCAGCGTCAGCAAGCAGTGCTTCAGCTCGAGCAGCGCCAACTGGAACAACGCCAACTCGAGCAGCAAATCCGTACCGAGGTCCGCCAAGCCTTACTCGAACTGGATGCAGCAGAAAAGCAGCTTGATATTACGGCGCGTGCGCTCAAAGCAGCCGAGCAGAGCTTCGCAGCATCGAGCGAACGTTTCCGCCTTGGTGCCGGCACGCAACTGGAATACCTGACTGCTTCCAACCAACTTGTTGCAGCGCGGATCAACCGTATCACGGCGATCTACGGCTACCGTTCTGCGCAGGCGCGTGTTCGATTTGCTATGGGTACGCTTCAATAACACACCAGGAGTTTGACACACATGCAGAAAAATTCCAAACGTCGGTTGTTTATTATCGGTGGTGCCGCGGTTGTCGTCGTTGCTCTTGCGGTGGCACTTGCGCAGAGCGGCAAAAACAATGCTGTCGAAGTCCGCATTGATACGGCAGCATACCGAACGATCGTGCAGGAAATCTCGGCGACCGGTAAAATCCAGCCAGAAATCGAGGTGAAAATATCCTCGGAGGTTAGCGGTGAAATCGTTGCGCTGACGGTCAAAGAAGGCGATCGCGTCCAGCGCGGGCAATTGCTGGTGCGCATTCGTCCCGACTTGCTCGAAACGCAATTGGAGCAGTTCCGTGCTGCCGTGCGCGCAGCCGAGGTCGGAATTGACATTGCCAAAGTCGAACTCGATCGGACCGAACGCGAATTGCGACGCGCTGCTGAGCTGTACGACAAAGGCTATCTATCCAAGCAAGAATTTGAAACAGCCAAAGCAGCATTCGATCGCGCTGCCGGTCAGTATCAATCGGCGCTGGCGGAGAAAGCGCGCGCACAGGCAACGCTGCGCCAGTCGGAACTTTCGATCAGCCGCACGGCAATCTATGCACCGATGAGCGGTGTGGTCACCAAGCTCAACGTCGAAGTTGGCGAAAAAGTTGTCGGCACCGCTCAAATGCAGGGCACAGAATTACTCCGTATCGCCAATCTCGACACAATGAATGCTATTGTCGAGGTCAACGAAAACGATGTCGTTCAACTGCACCAAGGAGATTCTGCCTTTGTGCGCGTGGATGCGTTTCGCGACAGTGTGCTCATCGGTACGGTGCTGGAAATATCGCACTCCCC
>JBBIUD010000203.1:0-3755 GCA_037440485.1 Chlorobiota bacterium | reverse complement strand
TGGTCCATGCATCGGTAAGAATGTGCCGTCCATTCGCTTCGACCACCAACGAACGCTCGGATTTTCCCACGCGCACCAAATACCATCCCAGCAGAGCATTGACCGCGCCTGCACCTGCCGTTAGCGCCGTGCCTAAACCAAGCGCTTCCAACTCAACGCCACCAATGATCCGCTCGATCGCTGTATAGACAATGAGCACGGCTGCAAGCCCAATCAATCCGCCCTCAAACCCAGCACTGAAGTAGGCAATCTTGTCGTGACCATAGGGGTGGTTCTCATCCGGTGGGCGATAGCTCCATCGCAACGATAACCAAGCGAACGCAACAGCAAGCTGGTGAACGACCGATTCGAGAGCGTCGGATAAAATCACCGTTGAGCCTGTGCGCAGGTATGCATACCACTTGACGCCGAGCATACCGATTCCGACGGCAAGCGAGAGATTCATTGCGCGCTGCTCACGCCTGCTTATCCTGAGCGGATTGGAGCTATACATCGGACGTCATCGTCGAAGGTATGGGCTATCTTTGTGTGGACACCATTTCGAAATTAGCCAATGACCAATCTTGCGCAGCGCGTTCTCGTCGCAGTGGTCGGCATACCGCTGGTAATTGCCACCATCGTTGCGGGCGGCTGGATACTGGCGGTGCTGTGTGCGCTGATCGCAGCACTCGGTGCCGATGAACTCTACCGCATGGCGCGTGCTAAAGGTGTTGATGCCGTATCCAGCGTTGGAATCGCAACGGCAGCACTGATACCGCTTGTGCACCAGTCGGGCTGGGGAATACCGATCCCAGCGCTGCTGACTGCTGCGTGTCTGGTCGCGCTGCTCGTGCATCTACGCCGTGGTGTAGGCGGGGCACTCTCGGCGATTGGTGTTACGGTGCTCGGCATGATCTACCCATCGCTGTTTGTATTCTGGCTCCTCCCGCTGCGGCAATGGAATCCTGTCACCTGGCTCGATGGGGCATGGCTCCTGCTTGCAGTTATCACCGGAATTTGGATCTGCGATACAGTTGCCTACTTTGTTGGTCTCAGCATGGGACGCCGACCGCTGGCACCACAAATTAGCCCGAAAAAAACCTGGGAAGGTGCCATCGCTGGTGGTGCCGCAAGTATCCTCTGGTGTAGCGGTGTTCTTCCGCTGCTGCTGTCCTGGGGAACGATCTGGCTTGGTGCACTGATTGGCTGCATTATTGCCACCATTGGGCAAATGGGCGATCTTGCCGAATCTCTCCTCAAGCGCGATGCGGGCGTCAAAGATAGCTCGGCAATCATCCCCGGTCATGGTGGTATCCTCGACCGCTTCGATAGCTTGATCGCGACAGCACCGGTGGTGTACGGACTGCTGGCGCTTGGACGGTGGCTAAACCTTGTTCCATAAACTGGTACGAGCGCGTATGAATGCTGCTGCGTTGATTCTGGCTGGTGGAACCGGTGCCCGACTGTATCCGCGCAGCCGACAATCTCACCCCAAGCAATTTCTCCACCTGTTCGGAGAAGGCACACTCCTGCAGAATACGTTTGCACGCCTGTCACCGCTTTTTGAGACCTCGCGCATTTTTGCCATCACACCCGAAGAGTTGGCGCCGCGCATCGTCGAACAGCTCCCCACACTACCACCGCTCAACATCATCGCCGAGCCATTTCGCCGCAATACTGCCCCTGCTATCGCTCTGGCAACGGCACTGCTGGAGCGGCGCTGGGGCAGCGATGTCCTCGTCGCTGCGTTACCGTCGGACCACCTGATTTGGAACGTTCGCGAGTTCCACTTTGCCCTCGAAGCAGCGCTGTCGGTTGCTGCTCACGACGATGCCATCGTTACGATCGGTCTGGTGCCAACTCGACCCGAAACAGCGTTCGGCTACATCCAGGTCAGCGATGAACCGTATGCGCAGGAAGGAACTGCGACCGTTTACCGTGTTCGGGGTTTTGCCGAAAAGCCCGATGCAGCAACAGCCGAGCGCTTCGTCCATGCTGGCGATTTCCTCTGGAACAGTGGCATGTTCGTTTTTCGCGCGCGCACGCTGTGGAACGAGCTTGCTCAGCACTTGCCAGAGTATGCCCCGCTGTTCGAGGAGCTTCGCCACACGACAGACCCCGCCACGTTTCCAGCACTGGTCGAGCAAGTCTATGGACGCATACGCGCTATCTCGTTCGACTACGGTATTCTGGAAAAAACACGGAACGTCCTCTGCGTCCTGGGGACGTTTGAATGGAGCGACCTAAGTTCGTGGGACGAACTGTGGCGACTGCAGAAAAAAGATCCGCGCCAGAACGTCCTCGAAGGAGCTATCTATGCACTCGACACCAAGCGCTGCTACGTCAGCTCGTTCGGGAAGGTGATTGCCTTGGTTGACGTCGAGGATTTGATCGTGGTAGATTCCGACGACGTTCTGTTGATTTGCCGCCGCGGCTCCAGTCAGCGTGTGGCGGAGCTGGTCAATATGTTTCGTCGGCGTGGCAACGCACCGTTGCTCTAACCGCGCACCGACAGCTGAGGCGTCCTGGCATCATTGTGGCAAGCCATTTGCTGGGCAAGCCCGTGATGATACGGACACGGATGCAACCGATTGCTTTCCTGATGGTAGGACTTGTGGTCCTGACTGGCTGTGTGCCAGCAGTGCGGTTTCGTGGTGGGTCTGCTGCAGCGGGAACGAACACAAGCAGTGCAAAAGCAGCACATGTCAACGACCGAATGCGCGGTCGTGCATCGTACTACCACGACGCATTCGATGGACGGCTGACTGCCAGTGGCGAACCATTTCGTCAGGACCAGTTGACGGCGGCTCACCGGTGGCTTCCTTTTGGAACCCTGGTCAAAGTAACAAACCTTCAGAACAAGCGGAGCGTCGTTGTGCGGATCACCGATCGGGGACCGTTCGTAGAGGGACGCATACTCGATCTATCGCGCGCTGCAGCCGAGCAGCTCGGTATGCTCGACACTGGTGTAGCCGATGTTGAACTTATCGTCGTAGATTTACCGCAATGAGTCACACACGACCGTCAGCAGTCGTTTTGATTTTTGTCAATGGCAGCGGACTCTACCGCGTGGAAGTCGCATCCAGCCTTGCTGCGTGCTTGGCACTGCTGGACGAGAGCGATTCCTTTCTCCGCCGTTTTGGTTTCGATCGCATTATCTACTGCGAGCGGTACGACCGGTACTCCCTGGCGTGTGCGCGTGCTGAGCAGCTCCGCCAGCTTTCGCATGCGGAGTTGGAGCGTTTGATTGCTGCGCAAAATCCAGACTGCCGACCTCTGGTTGCCGAGGACACCCTCAGTTTGCTCCCGATCCGGAGCACACTGCCCCGCTTGCGCCGACGACGCACATCGCATGCACCGACGATCCTGCCCTTTTCACTACCGCGCAGAACGGGCGATGGCTAAAGGCGTGTTCCCCGTCGTTGCTGCCGTCTGGCTTGCGTGCGCCACTGCACAGCAACCGCTACCGTTTACGGTGATTTACGAGCAAAGCGGTGGGTTTGGTGGCATCCGCGAGTATCGGCTAACAATTGACTCCAATGGGCATGCTCGCTTGGAACGCTGGAGCGGATGGCAGGACACAAGCACGATTGCATGGCGCCTTACCCCCTCCGAGCGCAAGCAACTCACAATCGCGATGGAGCAGGCACTGGCTGTCGTCGAGCGTGACTCTGTTGGTTCGCCAGAGCTTTATCCCGATGCGCCGGTTCGCGTGATTACCATCAACAACCAGCATATTTCTCGGCGCATTGCGTTGGGCATCGCAGCGCCCGACC